>NZ_JBHUYG010000107.1:0-13978 GCF_042668795.1 Pedococcus sp. NPDC057267
GCTCGTCTGCGCGCAGACGAGCGGGTCAGTGGGCGCGTCGCCCCCGGTCGGGGCGAGGAGCGGTCAGGCGGCCGGCTCGAGCACCGCCTCGGTGGGCACGGCCACGGGACGCGGGGTCCGCCGTCGGGCCGAGAGGCTGACGAGGAGGGCCACCGCGACGGCGATCAGCCCTGCTGCGACACCGAAGCCGCGGTCGGCGCCCAGCACGAAGAGCTCCTTCGCGGCGGCACTCGCACCCGGCCCGGACGCCGCCCCGGGGCCGGCGGTCGCGAACACGGTCACCAGGACCGCAAGCCCGACCGCACCGCCGAGCTGCTGGGTGACGTTGACCAGGCCCGAGGCCACGCCGGCCTCGTGCTGGGCGACTCGCACCATGCCGGCCTCGGTGAGCGGCACGAACGCCGTGCCGTTGCCGAGGGCGAACACCACCATCGAGACCACCAGCTGCGCATACGTGGTGCCCACCCCGACCCAGGTGAGCAGGACGAGCCCCACGAGCGACATCGTCATGCCGACGAGCATCACGGCTCGCCCGCCGACGCGCGGCACCAGGACCCGGGTGGCCAGCTGCGAGCTGATGAAGACCGACACCGGGAAGGGAACGAACGCCAGACCCGTGCGCACCGGCGACCAGCCGAGGACGAGCTGGAAGTACTGGCTCAGGAAGAAGAACGCGCCCATGCTGCCGGCCACGAGCAGCAGCCGCGAGGTGTAGGCGACGACCCGCTCGCGGTCCGCGAACAGGTGCAGGGGCACGACGGGCTGGGCGACCCGGCGCTCGACCGCCACGAAGGCGGCCAGCAGCACGGCGGAGGCGACGAAGGAGCCGACCGCGGAACCGCTCCCCCACCCGTGTGCCGCGGCGGAGATGAAGCCGTAGACGAGGGCGGTCATGCCCGCCGTCGACAGCAGGCTGCCCGCGACGTCGATGCGGCCGCGCTGGGAGCGGCTCCCCGGGAGCGCCGCGCGGGACAGGGCCAGCACGACCAGGCCGATCGGGACGTTGACGAACATGACCCAGCGCCACGAGGCGTACGAGGTCAGCAGCCCGCCGGCGATGAGGCCGATCGCCGCGCCGCTCGCGGACACGATCGTGTAGTAGCCGATCGCCCGGGTGCGGTCACGGGGCTGCGGGTACAGGCCCATGAGGATGGCCAGGGCGGACGGGGCGACCAGCGCGGCGCCCACCCCCTGGGCGGCACGGGCCAGGAAGAGGTGGCTGCCGGCATCGGCGAAGCCGCCGAGCAGCGACGCCGCGGTGAAGAGCGTCATACCGACGGCGAAGACGGTCCGCCGGCCGAAGAGGTCACCCGCGCGGGCGCCGAGGAGCAGCAGCCCGCCGAAGGCGAGGGTGTAGGCGTTGACGACCCACGACAGGTCGGCGGGCGCGATGTGCAGCGCCTGCTGCATGTCCGGCAGCGCGATGTTCACGATGGCGGAGTCCAGCACGATCATCATCTGCGTGGTGAGGACGACGGCGAGGGGTAGCCAGGTCCGGGTGGGCGTGGCCGGGGTGGTGGTGGAGCTCATGGATGGGGAGGTCCTTCCCGACAGGGCGTATCATCGAGGTGAAGCGGAGGCCTCCTCCGCGTCGTTGCGAAGCGAGACGGCGGTCGAGGTGACCGCAGAAGCGGAGAGAGCCTCCGCTTTCAGTTACTATACGGAGAGAGCCTCCGTTTACGCAAGGTGGAATGCCATATGGGTGCCGACGACGCCAAGCCGCTGCGCGCGGACGCCGCCCGCAACCGCGCCCGCCTGCTCGAGTGCGCCACCACCCTGTTCGCCGAGCGCGGCGTCGAGACCTCGCTCGACGACGTCGCCAAGGCTGCCGGCGTGGGGATCGGCACCCTGTACCGCCACTTCCCCACCCGCGACGACCTCGTGCTCGCCGTCTACGGCGCCCAGATCGACGCCCTGGACCAGCGCTCGCGCGAGCTCTCCACCAGTGAGGACCCGGGCGCCGCGCTGCGCGAGTGGATGCGGGGCTTCGTCGCCTTCTACGCCGTGAAGCAGGGCATGGTCACGCTGCTGCGCGCGATGATGAACGGCAGCCGGTCCGAGCACTTCCAGCACACCCGCGAGACCCTGCGGCTGGCCGCCGAGCGGATGCTCGCTCCCGCCATCGAGGCCGGCGTCATCCGTGACGACGTCGCCGCCCCGGAGCTGCTGCGGGCGCTGGGCGGCATCTGCCTGACGAGCGAGCCCCGGAGCGTGAGCCCCGAGTCCACGCTCGCGCTCGTCGACCTGGTCTACGACGGCCTGCGGTTCGGGGCGAGGGCCCCCGCCACCGCCTGAGCGCCAGCCGCGTTCGGTGCCGGCCCTGCGATGAGGTCGCGCAGGGCGGCGATGGCGCGGTCGATGTCGCCCATCGCCTCCCACAGCGGTCCGGAGTCCCGAGCGGGGTCCTGCGAGAGCGCGCCGGACAGCTTGAGGGTGGCCCCGAACAGCTGCCGGGCCACGATGTCGGTGGTGACGTCCGCGACGCGCCGACGCTCCCGGTCGACGGCCCGCGCCTCGGCCCGGTGGCGCAGGAGGGCCTCGGCGTCGATGCGGGCCGTGATGTCGATGAGGTGCTGCAGGACCCCGACCACCTCACGGTCGACGACGAACGGGGCGCACGAGACCTGGACCTGGCGCACCTGGCCGGCGGCATCCTCGATGGTCCGGGCGTACTGCTGCTCCGTCCCGGCCAGTCCCGCCTCGAGGAAGGGGCGGATGCTCTGCCAGACCGGTTCCGGCACCAGCTCCCGGACGTGCCGGCCGCGGACCTCGGCGAGCTCCTCGCGGCCGGACTCGCGCAGGGCGAACGCGTTGGCGAAGTCGCACCGCAGCTCACGGTTCCAGACGGTCACCCCGGCCGGCAGCAGGTCCAGGACCTCGGCCGCCTCCGGTCCGACCAGCCGAGTGGGACCTTGCGCCGCGGTATGGCTGGACTGCCCCATGTGGACCTCCTCGCCTGAGCAACGACTGCGAATCTCCTCGAACGCCGCTCCCCGCCCCTGCAGGCGATGTGGGGCTCGCACCTCCCACGCTACCGGCGCAGGCACCACGGTGGCTCAGCCACGAGAGCGATCTCACCCCCGGCCGCAGCGCGTACGACGAAGGCCCGGACCGCGTGGTCCGGGCCTTCGTGTCGCCGATGCGATTGGTAGCGGGGGCAGGATTTGAACCTGCGACCTCCGGGTTATGAGCCCGGCGAGCTACCGAGCTGCTCCACCCCGCGTCGGTAGCCCCAACTCTACGGGACTCCCTGCGGCTGGGCCAAATCGGGCACCCGCGCTGCCGTCCGTCGCCAGTCCTCCGCTCCCTACTTGCTGGTCGTGGCGCTCGGCGACGGCGTCGTCGCCGTGGCGGACGGGGTCGGCGTCACCGTGGTGCTGCCGCCCTTGGGCGCCGCCGCGACGGCCCGCTTGATGGCGTCGTCGAGCTTCTTCTGGGCCTCGCCGTATGCCGCGAAGTCGCCCGCCTTGAGTGCCTTCTGGCCGTCGTCGTACGCCGACTGGATGTCGGCGAGCGCCTGGGCCAGGGCCGCGTTGCCGGTCGACGGGGTCGTGGGCGTGGTGGGCGTGGTGGGCGTGGTCGGCGTCGAGCCCGAGCCCGTCCCCGAGTCGCCCGCGGTGGCGCCGGACCGGCCGCCGAACAGCCCGTCGAGCGCGCCGTCGAGGGTGTCGGACCAGGCCAGCTTGTTGCCGAACGCCACCACCGTCGCCCGCGACAGCGGGAAGGACGAGGTGCTGTTGGCGCTGACGTAGATGGGCTGCACGTACAGCAGGCCGCCACCGACGGGCAGCGTCAGCAGGTTCCCGAGGGTGACCCTCGAGCCCTGCTGGCGCGCGTTGTTGAGGAACTGGCTCAGCGTCAGGCTGAACGCCGGCGAGGTCTGGTTCGAGGAGTTGATGTCGTTCTGGACCTGGCCGGGGCCCCGCACCTGGCTGTCCTTGGGCAGCTCGAGCAGGCGCAGCTTGCCGTAGTCCGCGCTGGGCCTGCCCGCGGTGGAGCCGGCGTCGGCGTCGACCGCGAGGAAGCCCGACAGGACCTGGCGGTCACCGACCGGCTTGAACGTCGTCGTGAGCGAGAACTTGGCGCTGTCCTGGTCGGGCATCTTCAGCGTCAGGTAGTACGGCGGCTGGTCGACGTTGCGGGCCTCCTGGGCCGGGTCCTCCGGGACCTCCCAGTAGTCCTGGCCGCCGTAGAACGACGCGGCGTCCGTGACGTGGTACTGGGTCAGCACCTGCCGCTGCACCTTGAACAGGTCCTCGGGGTAGCGCAGGTGCGCCATGAGGTCGCCGCTGATCTGCGACATCGGCAGCACCGTGTTGCCGAACGCGTTGCTCCACGCCTTGAGCAGCGGGTCCTTCTCGTCCCAGGTGTAGAGCTTGACCGCGCCGCTCTCGGCGTCGACGGTCGCCTTGACCGAGTTGCGGATGTAGTTGACCTGGCCGCTGCCGATCGGCCGCACCGCCGAGGAGGTGGCGGTCGTGGAGTCGGACGTCGCGTTGTCGATCTCCTTGAGCCGCGAGTACGGGTAGTCGGCCGTGGTCGTGTAGCCGTCGACGATCCACTGCACCCGTCCGTCGACGACGGCGGGGTAGGGGTTGCCGTCGAGGGTCAGCCAGGGCGCCACGCGCTCGACCCGCTCCAGCGGCTTGCGGTGGTCGAGGATGCGGCTCTGGTCGGTCACCGCGTCGGAGAGCAGGAAGTTGAGCTCGCGGTACTTCAGCGCGTAGGCCGCCTGCCGGAAGATCGAGCTCAGCTTGACGCCGCCGCCGCCGGAGTAGGTCGTGTTCTTCTGCCCCGCGGCGCTGTTGTCCGGGTAGTCGAACTCGCGCGGAGCCGCGCCGGGCGCACCGCCGACGATCGAGTAGTCGGGCGACTTCTCGCCGAAGTAGATCCGCGGCTGGAAGTCGCCGAGCGGCCCCGTCTGCGGGATGTTCTGCTCGTAGAAGACCGGCTCCCCGTCGGCCGTGCGCTGGTTGCCGTATGCCGCGACGACGCCGAAGCCGTGGGTGTAGACCGTGTGGTCGTTGAGCCAGTTCCGCTGGTTCTGCGGCACGCCGTCGAGGTCGAGCTCGCGCACGGCGACGACGGTGTCGCGCACCTTGCCGCCGACGGTGTAGCGGTCGACGTCGAGGGCGTCCGGGAACGCGTAGTACGACTTGACCGACTGCAGCTGCTTGAACGTCGGGGAGACCACGATCGGGTCGACGAGCCGGATGCCGGGGATCGTCTCGGCGTCGTCGCGCAGCTGGTCTGGCTTGGCCTCGGTCGTCGCGGTGTAGGGGGTGGTGCTCAGCCCGTCGATGCCGTACGCGGCGCGCGTGGCGTCGATGCTGCGCTGGATGTACTTCTGCTCCAGGGACTTCTCCGACGGGCGGACCTGGAACCGCTGCACGAGCGCGGGGTAGATGCTGCCGACGACGACCGAGGTGACGACCAGCAGTCCCACGCCGACGGCGGGCAGTCGCCACGACCGGGTCCAGATCGAGGCGATGAACAGCGCCGCGGTCATCACCGCGGCCACGGCCAGGATCACCTTGGTGGGCAGCACGGCGTTGGCGTCGGTGTACCCGATCCCGGTCAGGAGCCGGTTGTCCTTGGTGGCCAGGCTGTACCGGTCGAACCAGTAGCTCGCCGCCCGGACGAGCACGATGGCGGCCAGCAGGATCGCGAGGTGCGTCCGGGCCGCCCGCGTCGTGCGCTCGCCGCGGCCCTGAACCTGCAGCCCGCCGTAGACGTAGTGGGTGAAGGCGGCGGCCACGAGCGCCATGACGAGCGCCATGGTGAGGAACCCGAGCAGGAACCGGATCCAGGGCAGGGTGAACACGAAGAACGACAGGTCGAGGTGGAACTGGGCGTCCTTCCGGCCGAAGGGGACGCCGTTGCGCCACAGCAGGTACGTCTTCCACTGCCCCGCCGCGCCGGTGCCGGCGAGCAGGCCGAGGACGCCTGGGATGACGACCATGGCGACCTTGCGCAGCGGCTCGATCGCCTCGCGGTACTGGTCGAGGTTCTGCTGCTGCGGCGTCACCGGCGCGTAGATGGGCCGGGTGCGCCAGCCGACGACGAGGCTCGACGCGACGAGGGCCGCGGTGATGACGAAGCCGAGGACGAAGAGCACGACCTTGGTGAGCAGCTCGGTGCGGAAGACCTCCTCGTACCCGACGGACTGGTACCAGAGCACCTCCGTCCAGACCGAGGCGGCGACGGAGACCACGATGCCGAGCGCCACCACGATGGCGATCGTCGGCCCGAGCGGACCGCGGCGCCGGCGGAAGGTCATGGTCGGGGGCCGCCTGCCCCCGGGGCCGCCTGCACCGCCACCGGGCCGGCCGGCCCCCGAGGACTCGCCCGGCCCGAACCACTCCGAAGAACTCACACCACGCCCGATCTGCCGTGCGAGCGGCCACCCCGGCCACCTGCTGGTAGTGGGACCAACTTACCGATGACGGCTGGGGTTCCCGGGAGGTTTGCGCCGTCCGGCGTCCCCGACCCCCACCGAACGCCGACCCGGCGCCCTCCGCCGCGGCACCTACGGCCGATGCGGCACCATGAGCGGGTGAGCCAGTCCAGCCGTCCCGTCGCGGACCCGTTGTCCATCGCCGCCCTCGACACCGAGCGCCACGTCGCCGCGTCCGGGTGGGACCAGAACCCGCGACTGTTCGCCCTCGTCCCCACCGCCGACCTGCTCGAGCGCGAGCCGCACCTGCGCGCGGGCATGCACGGGTCGGACCTCGCCGAGGGGGCCCTGAGCGCCATCGAGCAGGAGAACCTGCCCCCCACCTCGAACCTCGAGTCGCTGCTCGGCGGGATCGCCTGGCCGGAGGCCGTCGTCGGCGCCGCCCTGGCCGTCGAGCGGATCGTCGTCCCGCCGGAGGCCGAGCGCGACCTGCCCGTCCACGCCCAGTCCGCGGTCGACGCCCTGGCCGCGCACCCCGCGCGGCAGGACGTGCGGCTGCTCGTCGCCGTCACCCGCGACGGCCAGAGCCGCTGCCTGCTTCGCCAGCGCGCCCACGACAGCGACGACCAGGTCGCCCTCGGCGACGACATCGCCCCGGGCCTCGTGCACGCGCTCAGGGCGACGCTGCAGGACTGACCCGCCGGCGCGGCCCGCGGGCGCGCGTATGCCGCGCGGCCCGCCCGCGCGGCACACGCCCGCGGCCCGCCCGCGCGGCACACGGAGTCGGCCCGCCCGCTCACGCGGGCAGGCCGGGCCTCACTTCGTGCAGGTGGGCAGCGAGCCGCCGCGGCCCGCAGCGATGGCCTCGACCGAGGACCGGGCCTGGTCGAAGGTCGAGATCCGGACCACCCGCAGGCCGTCCGGCACGTGGCCGACGACCTCGTTGCAGTTGTCGGCGGGCGCGAGGAACCACTGCGCGCCACCGTCACGGGCACCGACGAGCTTCTGCCGGATCCCACCGATCGGGCCAACCGCGCCGGTGCTGTCGATCGTGCCGGTGCCGGCGATCCTGGCCCCCCCGGTGAGGGCACCCGGCGTGAGCGTGTCGTAGAGCCCGAGCGCGAACATCGTCCCGGCCGAGGGGCCGCCGACGTTGCCGGCGTCGATCTTGACGCTGAACGGGAAGTCGAAGCGCACCCCGAGGAACACCCCGATGGTGGTGCGGCCGCCGGCGTCCCGCGTGGTCGCCGTGACCTCGACCGGCTTGCCCCCACGGACCAGCCCGAGCTTCACCGGTTGCCCCGCACTGTGCTTGCCGATGGCCGTGCGGATGGAGGCGCTGTCGTCGACGGCCGTCCCGTCGACGCTCACGATCTCGTCGCCCTGGCGCAGGACCGACCGGTTGGGGCTGTCCTGGGTGACCTGGGCGATCACGATGTGCTGCACGACCTTCTGGCCCACCGCGCGCAGGGCGACGGCGATCGCCTCCTGCTGGGAGTCGGCCATCTCGGCGGCGCCCTCCTCCTGCACCTGCTTGTCGGTGATCCCCTTGGGGAAGTACGCCTCCTCCGGCTCGATCTCCTCGCTGCGGTTGAGGGCCGCCCCCAGCAGGTCCCACACGGTGACCCGGAAGCCGGGACCGCCGGCGACCCGGACGGTGGTGAAGTCGAGGGCGCCCTCGGTCGGGTAGGTCCTCGCGCCGGAGACGGTGATCAACGGGGTCCTGCCGGACGCGATGATGTTGGTGACCGGACCGGGCTTCAGCACGACGTAGGGCAGGCCCACCATGGTCGACAGGGCGGCCAGAGCGATGAGCAGGAAGCCCCCCACGAGGACGACGAGCGACCGGCGACCGAGGCGGGAGTCGTCGCGCCCGTCCCCGTCCTGCGGGCCGAAGGGTCCCTGCGGCCCCTCGGGCCCTGCGGGGGGTGGCGACGACGTCGACGAGAGGGTCACGGCAGCCCCACCCACTCGTCGGTGCCGTCGGCGAACTGCTGGTGCTTCCAGATCGGCACGGTCGACTTGAGCGTGTCGATGAGGTCGCGGCAGGCCTCCATGGCCTCACCCCGGTGCGGGGCCGAGACACCGACGACCACGGCGAGGTCCCCGACCTCGAGGTGGCCCGAGCGGTGCACGGCCGCGAGCCGCGACACCGAGTGGCGTGCGGCGACCTCCCGGCACACGCGGGCGAGCTCGTCCGCGGCGCTGGGGTGGCTGGAGTAGTCGAGGGCACTCACCGCCTCGCCGTGGTCGTGGTCGCGCACCACCCCGACGAACAGCGACACGGCCCCGCAGCGAGGGTGCCGCACGGCCTCGAGGACCTCGTCGACCCCCAGCGGCTCGTCCCGGACGACGGCGAGGACGACCTCGCCCTCCCCCGTGGTCTCGCTGGTGGTCCCGGTGGTGCGGTCGGTCATGACCCACCCTTCCTGCGGCGGCGCCGCATGATGGCCGCGGTGCCCACCAGGGCGACCGCGGCACTGGCCGCCCCGAGGGCGGCGTCCTTGCGGTCGAGGCGTCGCGCCGCGACCGCGTGCGAACCCCGGATGGTGTCGAGCAGCACGCCGAGGCAGGTCTCGTTGTCGTGGACCGGCTCCCACCCGTGGTCGAGCAGTCGGCCCGCCGACACCGCCCAGGGGAAGGCGACGAAGGCGAGGTCGCTGGCGGGTGCCGGCAAGACCCCAACGCGGTGGAGCCGGTCTGCGGTTCCCATGGCCGCGCCGAGGCTCAGCTCGACCGGACGCATGCCGGTCAGGCGCTCGAGGTCGCGCTGGGTGAGGTGGCCCGGCGCGCCCACCGAGACCGCGCCCTCGATGCCCCTGGCCACGACGAGGGCGACCGCGGAGCCGAGGTCGTCGACGTGGCAGAACTGCCACGCCGGGTCCGAGCCGCGGACCGTGAGCAGCCGCGGCGCCTCGAAGTGCCGGGTGAGCACGGTGTCCACGCCGTCGCCGACGAGGGCAGCCGGCCGGACGGCGGTGATCCGCAGTCCGGGGTGCACGTCGCGGGCCACGCCGACGAGCTGCTCGACGTCCATGAGGTCCCCCACCTGGCCCTCGTCGCCGGGGGCGCGCAGCGGGGCGTCGTCGGGCAGCGGGACCGGGTTGTCGGGGTGGGCGCCGTAGACCTGCGCCCCCGTGACCACCACGAGGTGCCGCACCCCGGCGGCCGCGGCGGCGGTGATCACCGTCTGCGCCCGGCGAAGGTTGCGCTCGCGGCGCACGCGGGCGCCGAGTGCCAGGTCGGCGTCGAGGTCCGTGCTCGCCGCGACGTATGCCGCGGCGTGCACGCCGCGCAGCGCCTCCACCAGCGTGGGGTGGGCGGGGTCGCACTGGCGGTACTCCACGCCGCCCACCGGCGGCCGCTCCACGTCGACGGCCAGGACGGTCCCGATCCGCGACTGCGGCCCACGCGCGGTCGCGCCGGCAGTCCCCCGGGCAGCGGTCGTCACCAGCGCACGCAGGAGCGCCTGGCCCGCCGCGCCGGCCGTGCCGACGACGGCGACGTCGACGGCGCTACGCCGCGAGCGAACTGCACCCCCCTGGGCGCCCGCTGGGGAACTCACCGTGGCCTCCGCGTGGTTGTCTTGGACGAAGCCATCCTCTCAGGACTCCCGAGGAGCCGTTGTGCCCGACCACCCCGACCTGCCCGACCGTCCCGGCGACGACGCCGGTTCGGGGCTGCCCCCCGAGCTCGAGCAGGTGCTGCGCCGGCTCACCGGCGGGGCCGGGCTCGACCCGCAGATGGTGCAGGCGCTCAAGGACATGGGCGTCGACCGGGTCGACCCCGCGATGCTCGAGATGATGGCCGGCCAGGTGCAGGCCATGTTCACCGGTGCGGCGGGTGACACCGGGGAGCCGTTCAACGCCGCGCTCGCCACCGACACCGCCCGCAAGGTCGTCGCGGCCGAGGGCGACACCGTCGTCGCGGATGCCGCCCGCCGGCAGGTCGACCAGGCCGTCCAGGTGGCCGAGCTGTGGCTCGACCAGGTGACGGCGTTCGAGGCGCCCGGCATCACCACCCACGCCTGGAGCCGGGCCGAGTGGGTCGAGGCCACCATGCCGACGTGGCGCGACCTCGTGGGCCCGGTCGCCGAGGGCGTCGGGCGCGCGGTCGGCGACGCGATGCGCGCGCAGATCGCCGAGCTGGGGCAGGGTGGGATCCCGGAGGGGATGCTGCCCGAGGGCCTCCTGCCGCCGGGAGTCGACCCGGCCGCGATGCTCGGGCAGATGGAGCCGGTCCTGGCCCGGATGAGCGGATCGATGTTCGGGCTGCAGGTCGGGCAGGCGGTCGGTGCCCTCGCGTCCGAGACCGTCAGCGGTACCGAGGTCGGGCTGCCGCTCGTGGCCGACCGGTCGGTCGCGCTGCTCCCCGCGAACGTCGAGGCGTTCGCCGAGGGGCTCGAGGTCGACCTCGACCAGGTGCGGCTCTACCTCGCCGTGCGCGAGGCCGCCCGCGTGCGGCTGTTCGCGCAGGTGCCGTGGATCGGCCCGCAGCTGCTGACGGCGGTCCGCGACTACGCCCGCGACATCACGATCGACACCGACCGCATCGAGTCGGCGCTGCAGTCGGTGGACCCCAGCGACGCCACCGCGCTGCAGTCGGCCCTGCAGGACCAGCTCTTCCGCCCCGACCCGAGCCCCTCGCAGCGCGCCGCCCTGACCCGGCTCGAGACCTACCTGGCCCTCGTCGAGGGTTGGGTCGACGTCGTCGCCGAGCGCGCCACCCGCGGCCACCTCCCGCAGGCCGCCTCCTTGGCGGAGGCGATCCGCCGACGCCGCGCGACCGGCGGCCCGGCCGAGAAGGTCTTCTCCGGGCTCGTGGGCCTTGAGCTGCGGCCGCGACGGCTGCGGGACGCCGCCAACCTGTGGGCGGCGCTGGAGTCCGCGCGCGGGCAGGGGGGACGCGACGCGGCCTGGGGCCACCCGGACGTCGCCCCCACCGCCGCCGACCTCGACGACCCGCTGGGCTACGTCGAGCGGGTCGACGCCTCCGAGGACAGCGCGCTGGACTCGGCCCTCGACCAGATCCTGCGCGAGGGCGAGCAGTGACCGGACCCGACACGGGCATCGCCACCGGCGTGCCCGCGGCATACCTCGCCCTGCGCGACGACGCGGTCGCGGCGCTCGAGGCGTGGCAGGCACCCTACGCGGGGCAGGAGCAGTGGCGGCGCGAGTTCCTCGAGCTGTGCGCGGCCCACCCCGACGCGCTGTGGAAGCAGGGCCCGCCGCAGCACCTGACGACCGGCGCGATCGTGCTCAACCCCTCGCTCGACCGGGTCCTGCTCACCCACCACCGCAAGGCCGGGATGTGGCTGCAGTTCGGCGGCCACTTCGAGCCGCGGGACGCCTCCGTGCACGCGGCTGCCACCCGCGAGGCGCGCGAGGAGAGCGGGCTGCCCGACCTCGTTCTCGACCCGCGGATCGTCGAGCTGCACCGGCACGAGCTGGTCGCCGCGGCATTCGGCCGGTGCGCCGAGCACCTCGACATCCGGTATGCCGGCGTGGTGCCGGACGAAGCCGGGTACGCCGTGAGCGAGGAGTCGCTCGACGTGCGCTGGTGGCCGGCCGACGAGCTGCCCGCCGAGAGCGCGCACGAGATCGGCCCGATGGTGCAGGCCGCACGCAGGATGCTCGGCCGGTCCTCGCGGCAGTCGCCGGGCTAGTCCTCGGTGGGGCCGAACTCCAGGGCGGCCTGACCCGGGGCCCCGTCGGGCTCGTCGACGTCGTCGAGCTCGTCGACGAGCGGCTCGGCGGGTGCGTCGCCGTCGGACAGCTCCAGGCCGGCGGCGGCTGCGACGCCCTCGAGGTAGCCCCGAGCGCGCTCGAGCCGGGGGTAGCCCGACAGGAGCGCCCAGAACTCCGGGCCGTGGCCGGGGGCCAGCAGGTGGGCGAGCTCGTGCAGCACGACGTAGTCGAGGACGTAGCCGGGCATGCCCTTGACCCGCGAGGAGATGCGGATCGTGCCGTCGGAGGGGGTGCACGACCCCCACCGGGACTGCTGGTTGGAGACCCAGCGGATCGAGGTCGGCTTGGCGAGGCCGCCGAGGTAGCGGCCGGAGAGCTCCGCGGCCCGCGAGCGCAGCTGGGCGTCACTGGGCCGGCGCCGGCGGTCGCCGCGCTCCAGCCGCTCGACCATGGTGGCCACCCACTGCCGCTCCTCGGCCTTGGTGAACCGGGCCGGGATGAGCACGATCGTGCGCCCGCCCTCGCGGTAGGCGCTGACGGTGCGACGCCGCCGGCGGCTGCGCCTGACCTCGATGTCGGTGCTCACGCTCCCACGATAGGCGAGGGGTCGGACATTTCCCGTGCTCCGGCGCGCCCGGGACGTCGAAGGGACACGCCCGGGGTCCTGAGGGACGCGCCTCGGCGCGTCGCGGGTCCGGGGACGTCCGTGGGCGTCAGCGTCCGCGGAACTCCGGTCGGCGCCGGGCCGCGGCGGCGGCGATCCCCTCGTGCACGTCCTCGGTGGCGAGGGTGGTCGCCTGGGCCAGGGCCTCCCACTGCAGGGCCGTCTCGACCGTGTCGTGGCCTCCCCCGCGCAGGGCCTGCAGCGTGAGCCGGGTGGCGACGGGTGCGGCGGCTGCGACGCGGTCGGCGGCAGCGAGCGCCTCGTCGAGCACCGCCTCGGCCGGGAACGCGCCGGAGACGAGTCCCAGCCCGACGGCCTCGGCACCCGTGACGACCCGGCCCGTGAGCAGCAGGTCCCGTGCGACGGCCATCCCGGCGACGTCGGGCAGCGACCACGTCGTCGCCATGCCCGGGTGCAGCCCCAGCGAGGTGAACGGCACCCCGAGCCTGGCGTCCTGCCCGGCATACCGGATGTCACAGGCCAGGGCGAGCGCGAACCCGGCACCGATCGCGGCCCCGTTCACCGCCGCGATGGTCGGCACCGGCAGGTCGCGCACGGACAGCCACGACCGGTAGAAGGCCAGCATCCGTTCCCGCAGCCGCGGGACGGAGGCGTCGGGCTCGGACACGATCCACGACAGGTCGCCGCCGGCGCAGAACGCCGGGGGCGCCCCGGTGACGACGACGGCCGCGAGGGCCGCGTCCTGCGCCAGCTGCCCCATCAGCTGCACCCAGGACCGGGTCATCGCCGCGGACATGGAGTTGCGCCGGTCGGGGAGGTCGAGGGTCACGACGGCCACCCGCCGGCCCGATGCCTCCCGCCGGGCGACCGACAGGTCCTCGAACGGGTTCTCCCACCAGGTCAGGGCACTCATGGGGGCGAAGACTAGGGGGTCCGCTGAGCACGACGCATGCGCCCCCCTTGCGCGATTTTGTGCTCAGCATGGTCTAGGTTGGCCGAAGTCCGACACCGCACCGTGCGGTGTGATCGACAAGGAGACATCGCGATGGCAGACGAGACCTACAAGGGCGAGTTCTACTGCGTCAAGTGCAAGGAGAAGCGCGAGGCCGAGGGCAAGGTCGTCGAGACGAACGGCCGCCGCATGGCCAAGGGTGTGTGCCCGGTCTGCGGCACCAACCTCAACCGCATCCTCGGCAAGGCCTGACCCAGGACCTCCCATCGCAAGGGGCGGACCCGACCAGCTGGTCGGGTCCGCCCCTTGCTGCGTCC
>NZ_JBHUYG010000108.1:0-13971 GCF_042668795.1 Pedococcus sp. NPDC057267
GCGCTGCGGGCGGCGCTGGCGCGCCGTCCTCGCGCACCCCACCGCACCCCACGCCAACACGCAGATGAGCAGCGCCCCGGACCAGTACCAGGACGCTGCTCTCAGCTCAGGCGCCATCACCCTCTACTGCGCTGGGGACGGCAGGGGCCGGCGCGTGCTCGGCTGCCGCAAGCCCCAGCCCTCACCGCAGCTGCCGCTTCGGTCCTCAGACCCGTTGGGTCGGTTCCCGTACCGGCATCGCAGCCGGACGCCTCCCAGCCAGCCGGGCTCGAGGTCACTGCGCAGACCCGCGTGGTTTCGGACCGGCGCTTGTGGCGCAGGGGTGGCACACCAGTTTGAAAATGGCCCCCGGAGCACGTCAGCGAACCACCACCAACTGAGCACGAATTGGCTCAGATCGGCGCGTGGCCTGCCGCTTCCGGACGTCTCATAATCCGTCGGTCGTCGGTTCAAGCCCGACCTGCCCCACCACGTTTCTCTATGACTCTGTATGACTCCGCGTGATGTTTGACGTTTGGTTCGGCTGATGCTTGACAGGTCCGGCTAATTCAGCTCGAACGGGGCAGTCCCAGGCGTTCGGTCGTCGCACGTCGTGCAGCCCGTAACCCAAGCCGTCGCTTCGAGCGACCCTGAGCGCAACGGACAGGCGGTCGCCCGGCCGGAACCATCCCCCACCTCCCGGCTGGGCGACCGTCCCCTGCAATCCCCGTCAACGCCTGGGCGTGCCAAGCGTCCGGTTGATCACACTGCTCCTGGATGAAGCACGGCGCCTCCGTCAAATGTGTGATGCAGGATCACCTCGCGTCAGCGTCGCCGAACCTTCACCAGCCTCCGGACGTCAAGCTCCGACCAACGATGAAGACGAGAACGGCCAAGAGTGACACTGCCGTCGCAGCCATCACGAGCAACGTGTCCGCGACCGCGGGCGACAGCCCCGAACGCCGACGCCGGCTCCACCGCCTCCGCATGCGACGCGAGACCATGCACACCCCCTGAGCCACTCGGTCTGTTGTCATGGCGGCGGTCGTCGGTCCGACTCCCTGAGACTCGAAGACCTCAGCGCACGGGCCCGGTCGTTGCACGATGCCCGCGTCACCAACACCTCAGGATAGGAGGCGCCGTGGACAGAGCGGCTGCTCCTCAGGGACGAGCCGCGGCCGTCCTTTTGGCGGACGCACCGCGAGACCCCACTGAAGATCAAGGACCGGGCTCCTGGGGGACGACTGGATGCACCTCTCCCAGTCGGGCAAGCGACACCATCACCCGCGTCCTCACGAGCCTCGGTCTCGCCCCCTCGAGTGACTGGTGTGGAATAACATCGCAGGTCAGGTGCTTTGTCGGCCGCCATGGCGTACAGTTCGCCTTGGGTCCCGGCTCGGGGCTCGATGGGCACCGTTCGTGACCCTCAGGCGACTCGTTCCAGCAATGCGACCGCTTGGTGATCATCTCACCGCAGTCGACTGGAGTCGCCGTGAAGCCTTCGCCTTCCACCAACCTCGTCGCCCTCGACGGCCGCGCCTCCGCCTGGTGCGGAGGGGCCGTCCTCCCGGCCCTCGAGTCGCTCCTCGACATGGCCGAGATGTGGGCACCCGGGACGTTCATCGGGATCAGTGGCGCCAACCGGTCCGGCACGTACACCACCCTGGTCGCGAACCACCAGCTCGTCTGGGACCTCGACTCCCTCCAGAACGACCTCGACGAGGGACCCGGGCTCACCGCCCTGCGCGAGGACCACACCGTCGTGACCGACGACACCGAGAGCGAGCACCGCTGGGCGCCGTTCACGTCCCGCGCCGTCGAGGCCGGCGTGCGGTCGATCCTCAGCGTTCCCCTCATCCTCGGCACCAAGACGTTCGGTGCCCTGAACCTGTACTCCGCGGCATACCTGCCCGTCGACATGACCCGACTGGCGCAGGCCAAGCTCCTCGCCGGCCAGGCGGCACTGGCGCTCGCGCAGGCGCAACGGGAGCACCAGCTCATGGTCGCCCTCGAGACCAACCGGGTCGTGGGCAAGGCGGTGGGGCTGGCCATGGAGCGCTTCGGCCTCGACGACCACGCCGCCTTCGCCTACCTGACGACCCTGTCCCAGAAGAGCGGCGTCGACCTGCGCGAGATCGCCCGGCACTTCGTCGACCAGACCAACACCCTCCACACGACGTCCACGTCCACGTCCGGTGCCGGGCAGCCGGACCTGGCTGCCGTGCCGGACCCGGCAGGTCCGGCCGACGAGCAGGAGCCCACCGGCCAGACGCGGCCGGCCGAGACCACCGAGCCGACCCCCGCGGCCGGGCGTCCCCGCGAGGACGTCGTCGCGTCATCGCCGCCGGCCGTCGGGAGCAGGGACGAGGTGGCCAGGCCCTCCGGCACACCGGTGGCCGAGCCGGGGTGGCCGGCGGTCGCCGTCGAGTCCTGACGAGGTCTGCGCGATCCCCGTCGAGTCCTGACGCTGCCTGGGCGGTCGCCGGCCAGTGCTGACGAGGTCCAGCCGAGCTCTACCCGCGGTCGGCGCCGCCGGCAGCCACCGAGCGGAACACCGCTGTGGCCTCGCGCGCAGCCGCACTCAACCTCCGGTCCGCGCGGTGGGCCAAGAGGATCCGGCGGCTGGGTGAGTCGCGCAGCCGGACGGCCACGACGTCGGGCCGTAGGGCGCTGAGCGCGAGCTGTGGGGCCAGGGCGATCCCGATCCCGGCCGCAACCATGCCCTGCGTCTCCTGGTAGTCGTTGGCGGCGAAGGCGACCTCGGGGTCGAAGCCCGCCCGCCTACACACGCGCCGCAGCACGTCGGCGACCGGGTGCTCGTCGCGGACGACCCACTGCTCGTCGCGCAGCTGGGCCACCCTGACCACGTCCGCCCCTGCGAGTGGGTGGCTGCGCGGGAGGAGCAGGAGCGTGGGGTCCGTGCGCAGCGTGGTGGTCGTGAGGTCGGCGTCCTCGACGCGCTGCCAGGGGTAGTCCCAGAGCAACGTCAGCTCGATGTCGCGCCGCTTGAGCCGCTCGACGAGTCCGTCGCGGCGGGCGCTGACGACGGTGACGGCGACGTCGGGGTGGCGGGCACGGAACGCCAGGACGACCTCGGGCATGAGGGAGGCCCCCACCGTGGGAAACGTCCCCATGCGCAGCTGCCCACGCCGCAGGCCCGCGAACTCCCCCATCTCCGCGCGCGCCGCGTCGATGGTCCGGTCGATCTCCTCCGCATACCGCAGCAGCGCTCTCCCGGCCTCGGTCAGGACCGCACCGCGCGGATGGCGCTCGAGCAGGGGCACCCCCATCTCGTGCTCGAGCTTCGTCACCTGCTGCGAGACGGCCGACGTCGTGAAGGACAGGGCCGCCGCGGCCGCGGTCAGCGATCCCGACCGGCCCACCTCGCGCAGCACGTGCAGTCGTCGCAGGTCCAGGTCCGCCATGGCTGAGACTTTAGCAAGAGCGCACATGAGTCAATTTTCCTGTGATTGTGCTGAAGCCTCGGACTCGCGATGGTGGTGCGCAGGCAGGGGTCACCGTGGCCCCCCTCGACGGACAGGAGAAGGACGTGCAGCTCCGGGGGCAGTGGTACCGAGGCGGCACCAGCAAGTGCTGGCTGTTCGACGCCGGTGACGTGGCCCGGCACGCGGCCACGCGCAGCGACGTCCTGAAGCTGCTCGCCGACGCCTTCGGGGCGTCGGACTCCCGGCAGCTCGACGGCGTGGGGGGCGGGACGTCGACCACCTCGAAGGCGGCCGTCATCACGGCCACGCCCGACGGGCCGGCGGACCTCGACTACCTCTTCGCCCAGGTCGGCATCGGCCAGGCCACCGTCGAGCTGGGCTCGAACTGCGGCAACTGCGCCACGGCCATCGCCCTGTACGCTGTGCAGAACGGGATCGTGGCCGCTGGGGACGTCGCCACCCGCGTCACCATGCGCAACCTCAACACCGAGGCCGTCCTGAGCGGCACCGTCGCCACGCCCCGCCGACGGGTCCCCACCTCCGGACAGGCGCGCGTCCCCGGCAGCACCGCACCGGGTGTCCCGGTACGGCTGTCCTTCCACGCGCCCTGGGGGCAGACGACCGGGGCGCTGCTACCAACCGGCAGCGCCAGCGACCCGCTCCCGCTCGCCGGGGGCGCCGCTCCCGCGGTGACGATGGTCGATGCCGGCGCTCCGGCCGTCTTTGCGCCCGCGGTCGACCTCGGCGTCGACCTCCGCGCCATGACGGCGCCGCTCGACGACCGGATGCCCGAGCTCCTGGAGCTGCGGGCTGCCGCCGGTCTCGCGATGGGGCTGCGCTCCGCCGACGACCCGCCACAGCACGCGATCCCGAAGGTCGGGCTGGTCGCTCCCCCAGCCCCGTACACGGCGGCCGACGGGTCGCACATCGCGGCCGACACCCACGACCTGCGGGTGCGGATGCTCTCGATGTTCGCCCCCCACCCCGCGATCGGCCTGACCTCGGCCGTCGCGGTCTCCACCGCGGCCACCATCCCCGGCTCGCTCGTCGCCCGCAGCCTGCGTCCCTCCCCCAACGCGGAGGGAACGCGCCGGCTGCGCATCGGCACCCCTGCGGGGGTGGTCACGACCGAGGTCGTGACCGACGCGGACGGCGCCGTCGTCGAGGTCGTCCTCGACCGCGCTGCCCGACAGCTCGCAGTCGCCCAGATCGAGGTCGCACGGACCGTGGCCTAGGCGACACCCCTACCCTCAGAAGCGCCTCTCGTCACGAGGGGCCGACCCAGGAAGTTGTTCAATGAAGATCAAACCAATCCTCGGGCACCTCTACGTCCAGGTCCTTCTCGGTGTGGCGCTGGGCATCCTCGTCGGAGCCCTGTGGCCCGACTTCGGTGCCGGCCTCAAACCGCTCGGTGACGCCTTCGTGAAGCTGGTGAAGTTCATGATCGCGCCGATCGTGTTCTGCACCATCGTCAGCGGCATCACCTCGATGACGGACGTCAAGAAGGTCGGCCCCACGCTCCTGCGGGCTCTCGGGCTCTTCTACGCCCTGACGGCTCTCGCCCTCGCCCTCGGCCTGGGGGCGGTCCTGCTGCTCCACCCGGGCACGGGGATGCACGTCGACCCGGCCCACCTCGACGGCAGCGTGGCGGCCAAGGTCAGCGGCGAGCTCAAGGACAGCACGCCGGCCGAGTTCCTGCTCGGGCTGATCCCGACGACGTTCGTCGGCGCCTTCGCCGACGGGCAGGTCCTCCCCGTCCTGCTGCTCGCCCTGCTGTGCGGCTTCGCCTTCACCAGGCTGGGGCCGACGGGGCAGCTCGCGCTCGACGTCGTGAACAGCTTCAACCGCCTCTTCTTCGTCGTCTTCGGCTTCCTGATGCGGTTCGCGCCGATCGGCGCCTTCGGCGCCATGGCGTTCACCGTCGGCAAGTACGGCGCCCACTCCATCGGCAACCTGGGCCTGTTGATCCTCGCCTTCTACCTGGCGTGCGTCGTCTTCGTCGTCGTCGGCCTGGGCATCGTGGCGAGGGCCAGCGGCGTCAGCCTCTGGCAGGTCCTGAAGTACTTCCGCGACGAGATCCTCATCGTCCTCGCGACCTCGTCGAGCGAGCCGGTGCTGCCGCGCCTGCTGTCCAAGCTCGAACGGCTCGGGTGCGACCGCGGCGTGGTCGGGCTCGTCGTGCCGGCCGGCTACTCCTTCAACCTGACCGGCACGGCCGTCTACCTGACCCTGGCCTCGATGTTCATCGCCCAGGCCTGTGACATCCACCTGGGCTGGGGCGAGATCGCGCTCATGCTCGGCATGATGCTGCTCACCTCGAAGGGGGCGGCCGGTGTGACCGGCAGCGGCTTCGTCGCCCTGGTGGCGACGCTGTCCGTCATGCCGCACGTGCCGGTGGCCGGTGTCGCCCTGATCGTGGGGATCGACCGCTTCATGAGCGAGGCGCGCGCCCTGACGAGCACCGTCTGCAACGTCGTGTGCTGTATCGCGGTGGCGCGGTGGCAGAAGGCGCTGGACACCGAGGTCCTGCGGACCGAGCTCAGCTCCGGCTTCGTCCCCTCCCCCGCCGAGAGGCGGGCCCTGGCCGCGGCGGTGCCCACCCACTGACCCGGCGCCCGCGGCTCCTGGAGCCGCCCCGCCTGGGGCACCCGAGCCCACCTGCCACCCCGACGTGGGGCGGCCGGTGGGCTCGGGCGGCTCGGTACCTGGCCTGCTGGACCTCAGACGAGCGAGGCGCACTGCCCGATCGCGTTGCGGCCCACGACGTTGACGCTGCCGGGGACGAACCCGCCGGACACGCCCGGCGTCAGCCCCGTGCAGGTGAGGTTCTTGCCGACCGTGTTGCGCACGACGTAGACGCCCGGAGCCCCGGGGTGCTCGTCGAGGATCGTGATGTCGGTCAGCGTCGTGTTCCCGGCGATCCGGTTGAAGAGCACGCCGAGCCACTCGCTCGTCTGCCCGCTCACCGTGAGGTTGCCCCCGATGGTGTTGTTCTTGATGGACCACGGGATCTCCGAGCCGCCGCCGGTGAAGGTGACGTTGCCGTTGACGGTGACCCCGTTGAGCAGGAAGGCTAGCGCGCCGCTGGCGGCGACGTTGCCCTGGACGCTGATGGTCGAGTGGCCCTCGGGGTCGACCGTGCAGGCGTGGGCGGAGTTGCCCGTGTACGACGGCGGCTGGCAGCCCAGGCCGACGAGCGAGCCCTCGGCAGCGGTGACGTTGTGCCCCACGGTGATCGTCGACGGCGCGCTCTGGGCGTCGAGCATGGCACCGGCCATGACGTCGATGTTGCCCACCACGTGGATCACGGCCCCGGCGCCCACCGAGCACATGCCCGTGACGGTGATGCGCGAGTACGTCCCGGAAGGGACGTCGCCGCCGGTGCACGTGTATGCCGTGGCCGCGCCGGAACCCGCGGCCATGGCCGGGCTTCCCGTCAGCCCGAGGGCTCCGGCGAGGGCGAGCGCTGCGAGGACCTTCGTCCGCGTTCCCTTCATCATGTGTCGACCCCTTCTCTTGCGGCCCTGGGGCGGGCCGGACCCGACTGGTCTACCGGGCACGGGCGCTCACGTCCTCGGCCACAAGGGTGACGTCCGGCGCGCGCGCCAGCCGGTCACCCGGCACACCGGCGCCGGCACCCGGACCTGTGCGCGAGGTGGCACCAGGTCCGTGGGAGGATCATCGTCCTGTGACACACGAATCGGGCCACACCCCGCGTCGAGGCGCAGGACTTGCGCTGGCCGCCCTCGGCGTCGTCTTCGGCGACATCGGGACCAGCCCCCTGTACGCCCTGCAGACGGTCTTCTCGATCGACCACAACATGGTGAAGACCTCCCCCGGCGACGTCTACGGCGTCATCTCGCTGGTGTTCTGGGCCATCACGCTCGTCGTGTCGGTGAAGTACGTGTACTTCATCCTGCGGGCGGACAACGACGGCGAGGGCGGGGTCATGGCCCTCGCGGCCCTGGCCAGGCGTTCGGTGCGCCCCGGTGGCAGGCGGTTCACCCTCGTGATGCTGCTCGGCGTGCTCGGTGCCTCGCTCTTCTACGGCGACAGCGTCATCACCCCCGCCATCTCGGTCATGTCGGCCATCGAGGGCCTCTCGGTGCCAGCCCCCCAGCTCGGCCACCTCGTCGTGCCCATCGGCGCCGCGATCATCGCCCTGCTGTTCGGGGTGCAGCGCTACGGCACCCAGCTCGTCGGTCGCTTCTTCGGCCCGGTGATGGTGCTGTGGTTCCTCGTGCTCGGCGTGCTGGGCGCGGCGCAGGTCGTGCAGGACCCGGCGATCCTCGGCGGCCTGTCACCGCACCACGCCGTCCTGTTCGTCGTCGACCACCCGTTCATCGCCTTCGTCGCCATGGGCGCGGTGGTGCTGTCGATCACCGGGGCGGAGGCGCTGTACGCCGACATGGGCCACTTCGGGCGCGGGCCGATCAGCCGGGCCTGGTTCGTCGTGGTCTTCCCCGCGCTGACGCTGAACTACCTCGGCCAGGGCGCCATGATCCTGCAGCACCCCGAGACCGCGGAGAACCCGTTCTTCCACCTCGCCCCGAACGCCCTCGGGGTCCCGCTCGTCGTCCTGGCGACGGCCGCGACGGTCATCGCCTCGCAGGCGGTCATCTCCGGCGCCTTCTCGGTGTCGCGTCAGGCGGAGAGGCTCGGCTACCTCCCGCGGCTCACCGTGCGCCACACCTCCCGGCAGGAGCAGGGCCAGATCTACGTGCCCGCGGTCAACTGGACGCTGTTCGTCGGCGTCATGCTGCTGCTGCTCACGTTCCAGTCCTCGCAGCGGCTCGCCACCGCGTACGGCCTCGCGGTGACCGGGACGTTCCTCATCACGACGACCCTGTTCCTCATCCTGGCCGAGTCGGCCTGGCGCTGGAGCCGCCTGCAGCTGGCCCTGCTCGCCGTACCGCTGCTCGTCCTCGAGCTGACGTTCTTCGGGGCCAACCTGACCAAGGTCCTGCACGGTGGCTGGCTCCCCCTGCTCATCGCCGTGATGGTGGCGACCGTCATGCTCACCTGGCAGCGCGGCCGCACCCTCGTCACCGACCGCCGCTCGGCGATGGAGGGCCCGCTCGAGCCGTTCGTCGACTGGCTGCAGGGCCAACCGGTCGGCAAGGTCCCCGGCACCGCGGTGTTCCTGCACCCCGACAAGGCCTCGACGCCGTTGGCGCTGCGGGAGAACGCGATGTTCAACCACGTGATCCACGAGACGGTCCTCATCGTCAGCACCACGTCGGAGAACATCCCCGTCGTGGCCGACGCCGACCGCGTCGAGGTCGACGACCTCGGTGACCCCTACGACGCCATCACCCACCTCACCCTGCGGTTCGGCTTCCAGGAGGACCAGGACATCCCCGCCGCCCTCAGGCTGGCGCGCGACCGAGGCCTCGTCGAGGTCGACCCCGACGACGCCTACTACTTCCTGTCCCGCATCGCCCTGCAGCGCGGGCAGGACGGCGAGCTGCCCCTGTGGCGCAAGCGGCTCTTCCTGGCCCTCGCGCACAACGCGGCGTCCCCGGTCGAGTACTTCCGGCTGCCCGCCGACCGCACCGTCGCGATGGGTGCCACCGTGGTCTTCTGAGCGCCGCGGAGCGCGCCTCGTAGCAGTGCCCCCGCTGTGGGAACCCGGCGGGGGCACTGCGCGACCCGGAGGTCGCGCCGCCGGGGTCCCGAGGGATCTCCTGGCGCGGTGGCGGGCCGATGACGGGGGTGCACGCCCGACTACCACCTCGAGGCTACTCCTCATCACCGGCCGCGATCGGATCCGGACGAAACCTTTACCACCATGCGCCCGACTGGCCCGCTTCGCCCCGGTTTCGGGGGGCCGGGCGAGGACGGAAAGTCCGGCAACGGGTAGGTTGCCCCGCATGACGGAGCCACTCGTCGTCCTCGAAGGCGTCAACAAGCACTTCGGCGACCTCCACGTCCTGCAGGACATCAACCTGTCCATCGGCAAGGGCGAGGTCGTCGTCGTCATCGGCCCCTCCGGCTCGGGCAAGTCCACCCTGTGCCGCACCATCAACCGGCTCGAGACCTTCGAGACCGGCTCGATCACCATCGACGGCAAGCCCCTGCCCGAGGAGGGCAAGGAGCTCGCGCAGCTGCGCGCCGACGTCGGCATGGTCTTCCAGTCGTTCAACCTCTTCGCCCACAAGACGATCCTCGAGAACGTCACGCTCGGCCCCATCAAGGTGCGCAAGACGCCGAAGAAGGACGCCGAGAAGCGGGCCATGGAGCTGCTCGAGCGCGTCGGGGTCGCCCACCAGGCGCAGAAGTACCCGGCCCAGCTCTCCGGTGGCCAGCAGCAGCGCGTGGCGATCGCCCGCAGCCTGGCCATGGAGCCCAAGGTCATGCTCTTCGACGAGCCGACCTCGGCCCTGGACCCGGAGATGATCAACGAGGTCCTCGACGTCATGGTCGGCCTCGCCAAGGACGGCATGACCATGGTCGTCGTCACCCACGAGATGGGCTTCGCCCGCAAGGCGGCCAACCGGGTCGTCTTCATGGCTGACGGCCAGATCGTCGAGCAGGCCGCACCCGAGACGTTCTTCACGGCACCGACCTCGGACCGCGCCAAGGACTTCCTCGGCAAGATCCTCACGCACTGACCCACCACAACAGGAGGAAACACATGAAGGTTCGCCAGATTGGCGCGGTCGCCGCCGCATCGGTGCTCGCGCTCGCCCTGGCCGCGTGCAGCGACAGTGCGAAGGACGGAGGCAGCGGCGGAGGCGGTGGCGGTTCGTTCAAGATCGGCATCAAGTTCGACCAGCCCGGCCTGGGCCTGAAGCAGGGCTCGGACTACAAGGGCCTCGACGTCGACGTCGCCAAGTACGTCGCCAAGGAGCTCGGCCACTCCGAGAAGGACATCCAGTGGGTCCAGGCGCCGTCGGCCCAGCGCGAGACGCTCATCTCGACCGGCCAGGTCAACATGGTCGTCGCGACCTACTCGATCACCGACGCCCGCAAGGAGAAGGTCTCCTTCGCCGGCCCGTACTTCATTGCCGGGCAGGACCTGCTCGTGCGCGCCGACGACACCTCGATCACCGGTCCCGACTCCCTGACCGGCAAGAAGCTGTGCTCGGTCACCGGCTCGACGTCGGCCCAGAAGGTCAAGGACAAGTACCCGGGCGTCCAGCTGCAGGAGTTCGGGACGTACTCCGAGTGCGTCACCGCCCTGGTGTCCAAGGGCGTCGACGCCCTCACGACCGACAACACGATCCTCGCCGGCTACGCCGCCCAGGACCAGTACAAGGGCAAGCTCAGGGTCGTGGGCAAGACCTTCTCCGAGGAGCGGTACGGCATCGGGATCAAGAAGGGCGACACCGCCACCTGCGAGAAGATCAACGCCGCGCTCAAGAAGATGGTCGACTCCGGCGCCTGGAAGAAGGCCGTCGACGACAACCTGGGCCCGGCCGGCTTCAAGCCCGACGCCAAGAACCCGCCCACTCCGGACGCCTGCTCCTGACCTGTCGCGACTCCCGGCGCATGCCGCCCGCCCGGCCGGGCGGACGGCATACCTCCGCACGAGTCACGTTCTCCCGCAACGGAAGGTTCCTGCATGGGTGACATCCTGAGCACCTACGGCGACGACATCCTCCGCGCCTTCTGGGGCACGATCCAGCTCGCAGTCCTCGCGACGATCGGGTCCCTCGTGCTCGGCACGGTCGTCGCCGTCCTGCGCCTCTCCCCGGTGAGCCTGTTCCGCTGGATGGGCACGTGGTACGTCAACACGTTCCGCAACACCCCGCTCACCCTGCTCATGGTCTTCAGCATCCTGGCGATGAGCTTCATCCTCGGCGTGCAGCTCGACCCGACCGACATCAAGGGCAACGCGTTCCGCTGGGCGGCCGTGATGCTCTCGGTCTACCACGGCGCGTTCATCTGCGAGGCCCTCCGCTCCGGGGTCAACACCATCCCCGTCGGGCAGGCCGAGGCGGCACGCTCGATCGGCCTCACCTTCGGCCAGAGCATGCGCGAGGTGCTGCTCCCCCAGGCCTTCCGCGGAGCCATCGCGCCCATCGGCTCGACCATCATCGCGCTCGTGAAGAACACCACCGTGGCCGCGGTCATCGTCTCGGTCGAGGCCGCGGGCCAGATGAAGGTCATCATCGAGAACGAGGGCAGCGGACCGGCGGTCTTCCTCGTGTTCGCCATCGGGTTCGTCATCCTGACGCTCCCGCTCGGGCTCGCCTTCACGTCCCTGTCGCGTCACCTGGCGGTGAAGCGATGAGTGCGCAGTCCGTCCTGTTCGACGCACCCGGGCCCCGGGCCCGACGCCGGCACGCCGTGCTGGCCGCGGTCGGTGTCGTCGTGGTGGTCGGCATCGGCTGGGTCGTCGTCCGCAAGATGGCGGAGGCGAACCAGCTGCAGGGCTTCATGTGGAAGCCCTTCGTCACCGACCGGTCGGTGTGGCGCGACTACCTCGTGCCCGGTCTGTGGGGCACGGTCAAGGCCGCCCTCATCTCCATCGTCCTGGCTGCCGTGTTCGGGCTGGTGTTCGGCGTCGGGAGACTGTCGACCATCGCCCCCGTGCGGTGGGTCAGCAGTGTCGTCGTCGAGTTCTTCCGCTCGGTGCCGGTGCTGATCATGATGATCTTCGCCTTCGGCGTGTACACGCAGAACTCGGTCTTCGCGAACGACGTCAACCCGCTGGCCGCCGTCGTCACCGGGCTGACCCTGTACAACGGCTCGGTCATCGCCGAGCTGGTGCGCTCCGGCGTGCACTCCCTCCCCCGGGGCCAGGGTGAGGCGGGCCTGTCGGTCGGGCTGACCCCGGGCCAGGTGCTCCGCTCGATCCAGCTGCCCCAGGCCCTCACGGCGATGCTTCCGGCACTCATCGGTCAGTTCGTGACGGTCCTCAAGGACTCCGCCCTCGGCACCGCCATCACCTACCAGGAGCTCCTCGACTGGTCCAAGACGCTCGGGTCGGCCTTCGCCAACACGCTTCCGGCGTACATCGTGGCGGCGATCCTGTTCATCACCATGAACTACCTGCTCTCGCGGCTGGCCGTGTCCGTCGAGAAGCGGCTCTCACGCCGGGGTCGCACCACGCTGCACGCCGCCGGTCCGGCCGATGCCGAGGTCGACGAGGGAGCCACCCCGGCGACCACCCGCTGATTCGGCAGTCGCGACCCCTGCCCCCCGGGGCGGGGTCGACCGGCCGGGGCGGGGCAGTGCCGTCACACCGGCCGGCAGGAGGGCTCAGCCGTCGCTGCCCGCGCCGCCCGAGCTCGTACCCGACACGTCGTGCTCGTCGTCGGAGCCGGTTCCCTGCCCGTCCGGTGCGACGTCGCCGCTCCCGCTGGTCGAGGTAGGGGTCGTGCCGACCGTCGAGCCGTCACCCGACGCCGAGTCGTCCTCCGGTCCGGCGTCGGGCGCCGTGCGGGTCCCGGACGGGCTCGGGCTGCTGGAGTCCTCGCCCTCCCCGGAACGGTCCTGGGAGCCCGAACCGCTGCGGTCCCCGCCGTCGGGACCCTCGGTGTCCTCGCTCCTCGTGCCGCTCGGGCGCGCCGGCGCCACGGTCTGCCGCTCCGGTTGCTGCTGCCCGTCGCCGCTCGTCGGCACCGGCGCCGTGGTCGTCGGGGTGGGCAGGACCGCCGGGGGCGTCGTCCCGCCACCGGTGCGCGGGTCCTGCGGTTGCGGTATGCCGGGGAGCCAGCCCGCGGTGAGACGTGAGACCGCTCGCTGGGCGGGCGCGGGGAGCCGGTCGGCGGCGGCAGCGGCCCAGCCGGTGCCGACGAGGGTCGCGACAGCCAGGGCCGTCGCGCCGGCCACGGTCCGCGGAGCGATCCGGTGCACGCGAGCGGGCGCGGGCACGCCGAGCACGGCTGCCAGCCGCTCGTTGGGCGTGGGGGCAGGTCCCTGCCCGAGGGCCTGGACGCGCAGGAGGAAACCCTCGAGCGCGCTGTCGTCCGCAGGTTCCACGGGGTCCTCCTCTCTGCGTGCCGTCTCGTGTGCGTCATCGTCCGACCGGGTCATCCGGTTACCCCCTCGTCCCCCACGACGTCGCGCAGGGCCAGCAGCGCGCGCCGGTACAGCTGTTTCACCGCGCCCTCCGAGCGGCCCATCACCGTGGCCGTCGCGGCGACACCGAGGTCCGCGACGACCCGCAGCAGCACGACGTCCCTGTAGTCGTCCGGCAGCCCCGCCAGGACCGACGCAACCCGGGCGGCACCGTCACGCCGCACCGCGATGTCCTCGGCGGAGGGCTCCACGCGATCGTCGCGCTCCGGCTCGTACGGGACGCAGGGCGTCCTCCTCGCCGCCCGGCGCAGCTGGTCCACGAGCCGAGCGTGCGCCACCGAGAAGACGAACGTGCGCAGGCCCTCCCAGCCGCCGGTGACGGACTCCAGCCGGGTGAAGACGGCCAGGAACACCTCGCTCGTGGCGTCCTCGGGCTCGGGCGCCCCGTGCCCCCGCAGGTAGCCGTGGACCGCTGGAGCGACGTCCTCGTAGATCCGCCGCAGCGCCGCCTGGTCACCACGGGCGGCAGCCGCGAGGTCGTCGTCGGCCGACCCCTCGGAACCGGTCGCGGACG
>NZ_JBHUYG010000109.1:0-13803 GCF_042668795.1 Pedococcus sp. NPDC057267
ATGGTCACCGTGCCGCTGGCGATGCCCGCCCTGGCAGCATCGTGCGCCATCGTGTTCGTCTACACCCTCGGCTCCTACGAGGTCCCGTGGCTGCTCGGCGCGGCCGCGCCCGAAGCGCTCCCAGTGACGGCATACCGGCTGTTCTCCTCGATCGACCTCGCTGCACGACCCGCCGCGGCCGCGGCCGCGTTGACCCTGACCCTGCTGTCCGTGGCCGCACTCGGTGCCTGCGCGGTACTCGTTCGCCGCATCGGGGCGCTGCGATGACCTCGCAGGTGCGGGCCACCGCGCGCTGGCGCCCCCAGGGCGGCTGGGCGGCGCTCGCTGCGGTCACGGTGCTGCTCGCACCGTTGGCGCCGCTGGTCCTGTGGGCGGTGGCGGACCGGTGGGCGTTCCCTGCGGTGCTGCCTCAACGGTGGGGCGTGCGCGGGTTCAGCGAGGTCCTGACCGCACCCACCCGGGCCGCTGTGGGCAGGTCCGCAGCGGTCGGTGCGGCAGTCGCCGTGTGCGCCACCGTGCTGGGCGCCGCGGCCGGGCGGGTGGTGGGCTGGAACCTCATCCGGCGCCGCGGGCTGACGGTCGCCTTGCTGATGACGCCGGTCGGGGTTCCCCCCGTGGCGGTCGGCATGGGCCTGGACACCGTCGTCCTGCGCTCCGGCATCCCGCAGACCGGCGCTGTCATCGTCATCCTGACGGTGTTCGCCCTGCCGTACACCGTGTTCACGGTGGGCAGCCGGTACGCCCACCTCGACCCGGCCCTGGAGGAGCAGGCACGCCTGCTCGGGGCCACCCCCGCCCAGGCGCACACGCGGGTGACGGTTCCCAGCCTGGCAGCCGCACTCGCGGCTGCGGCGTTCCTGTCGTTCCTCGTCGGGTGGACCGACTACACGGTGACCCTCCTGGTGGGTGGCGGGCAGCTGGTCACACTGCCCATGCTCATCGGCGCAGCCGCGTCGAACGTCGGCAACGAGCCCGTGGTCGCGGCCCTGTCGATGCTGTCCGTGCTGCCGCCGCTGGTGCTGCTCGTGCTGGCAGCCAAGGTCGTGCGCGCGCTCGACCCGCCGACGGCCCGACCTGCCACCAAGTCCCGTCCCGCAGCTGGAGGTTCCACCCCGTGACCACCACCAACCCACCCCGCACCGGACCGGACTCTGACACCTCGCCGAGCACCCGAACCCTCCAGGGCCGGGCTGGCGCCGCTGCGCCGCCCACCGGCAGGTGGCCCTCCAACCGCGGGACGCTGATGGCGCGGAACCTCACGTTCACCCATCCGGGCAACGACCGCCCGACCGTCGAGGACGCCACCCTTACCGTCGACGCCGGCCAGATGCTCGCCCTCATCGGGCCCTCAGGCTCGGGCAAGACGACCCTGCTGCGACTCATTGCCGGGCTCGACACCCCCGAGCGCGGCCAGGTGCACGTGAACGGTGTCGACCTCACGACGGTGCCACCCGAGCAGCGAGGCATGACGATGATGTTCCAGCGCCCACTGCTGTTCCCCCACCTGGACGTCCTGGACAACATCGCCTTCTCCGACCGGGTCGCCGGTGTCCGGCGCCGCCAGGCGCGGACCAGCGCGAGCCGGTACCTGGACCTGGTGCACCTGCCCGGCTTGGCCCGCCGACGTCCGCGCTCCCTGTCCGGCGGCCAGGAACAGCGAGTGGCGCTGGCTCGAGCTCTCGCCTCTCGACCCGGCGTGTTGCTGCTCGACGAACCTTTCAGCGCCCTCGACGCGAGCGTGCGGCACAGCATGCACGAGCTGCTCGCGGAGGTTCGAGCCATGTTGGAGCCGACGACAGTCATCGTCACGCACGACCTGGACGAGGCCGGCCAGGCGGACACCGTTGCGGTCCTGACCGGTGGCCGGGTGGCGCAGGTCGGCACCCTCACCGAGCTGTACGACCGCCCGGCCACCGTGGAAGTGGCGCGCGTCCTGGGTGGTTTCAGCGAGGTCGCCGGCGTGGCACGCGACGGCGTCCACCACTCCCGGGCTGGTCGCGTGCCGCTGCCCGCCTTTGCGCGGGGGCTGTCGGGTCCGGCTGTGCTTCTGGTGCGCTGTGAGGGCTTGCGAATGGTCCACCACTCGAGCCCGGACGTGGTGTTCACCGGCGCCGTGGCGTCCGTGCAACAGCACGGGTTGCGCCAGAGCGCCGTGGTCCACGCCCACGCGGCCACGTCGGGACAGGAACTGCGGATGGTTGCCGAGGCAGACCTGGGCTGCAGCGTTCGTCCGGGCGACCGGGTCGGCCTTCGGCTCACCGGTGTCGGTGTGTGCGCCCTGCCGTTGGCGGCAGGCGATGCCCCCGGCGGTCCCGCTGCGGCCTAGGCGGTCACCAAGGACGTCGTCACCGATGCCTGCGAGGTGATGAGCCGGTGCACCGGACACCGGTCCGCGATGCCCAGCAGCGCCTGCACCTGCTCCGGCGGCAGTGCCGGGTCGAGGCGGATGTCGCGGTGGACGTGGTCGACCAGGCCGGTCTCGGACTCACAGGTGGTGCAGTCCTGCGCGTGGATGCGCGAGTGCGTGAGCGTGACCGTGCTCGGGCCGAGCGTCCAACCCTTGCGCCGGGCGTACATCCGCATCGTCATCGACGTGCACGCGCCCAGCGACGCCAACAGCAGCTCGTACGGGTTCGGACCTGCGTCCGACCCGCCTGCGACGGCGGGCTCGTCCACTACCCAGGAGTGCCCGCGGACCCGGGCCAGGTGCTCGTATCCGATCGTCGCGGACTCCTCGGTGACGGTCACGTGCCCGGGGCCGGGGTTGTCCGGCTCAGGAGGCGTCTGCGGCATGGCAGCTGTGGTGGGAACCGACCCCGACCGTCCCGCGGTGGTGCCTGGGTCGACGTCGCGGACGTACCGCGCAGCCCACGGCACGATGATGGAGGCGGCGAACGCCGCGTCGGCGGGGTCGGTCATGAGGTGGTCGGTGCCGTCGAGGGCGACGAAGGACTTCGGGTGCCGGGCCGCGTCGAACAGCACGCGCGCGTTGTCGATGCCGACGACAGTGTCCTGCGGGGAGTGCATGACCAGAAGCGCTCGACCGAGCCGGGCCAAGCGCTCACGCTGCGGCTGCAGCTCGATGTCGTCGAAGAACGAGGACCGCAGACGGAAGGGTTTGCCACCGATGCTGACCTCACGCGCCCCCTGCGCGTCCGGTTGGCCGGAGGTCAGCAGGGCCGTGACGTGGGATGGGTGCGCGGGTGCACCGATGGTGACCACAGCTCTGCTCTCGCGTATGGACTCGGCGGCGGCGACGACGGCTGCCCCGCCCAGGGAGTGACCGATCAGCAGGGCCGGAGCCTGGTGGTGGCGGCGCAACCAGGACGCGGCAGCGAGCAGGTCCTCCACGTTGCCTGAGAACGTGGAGTCCTCGAACGCGCCGTCGCTGTCGCCCAGGCCGGTGAAGTCGAACCGCAGCACGCCCCACCCGCCGCGAGCCAGGGCGTCGCCGATGTGGGCGGCCGCGTGGGAGGCGCGGGTGCAGGTGAAGCAGTGCGCGAACAGGGCGAACCCGAGCGGCGGCCCGGACGCAGGCAGGTCCAGCGTGCCGACCAGCTCACGACCATCGGCACCGGGGAAGCGCACCGTGCGACTGGACCGGCCCGCCTGGCCGGGGTTGTTCGTCGGGTCCACTGGCGGTCAACTCCTTCGGGTCAAAGCGGGGTGCCAGAGCCACGGCTGCGACGTCCTGACCGGGCACGCCTGGTGAGGGAACACGCTGAGGTACGCCACCGCTTCCGGGCCCCCACTCCCCACGTGTAGTGGAAGCAACCGTGGACGTGGGCGGGTTTCCGCAGCGAGCCGCCACCAACACGGAATCGCCGAGACCCCGAACGGGTCACCCGCCAGTCGGCGAGCGGCTCACGACCGGCCGGGCCCTCCGGCCGTCCACCCCTTTGCGGAAGGACACGTCATGACCGCAGTCACCCACACCCACACCACCACCCCTGCCGTGATGTCTCGTGCCGTCACCGGTGCCGTCGCCGGCCTGGCCGGTGGCGTCGTCTTCGGCCTGCTCATGCAGATGATGGGCATGATCACCATGATCGCCATGCTCGTGGGCAGCACGTCCACGTCCGTCGCCTGGCTGGTTCACCTAGTCGTGTCCGCCGCCATCGGCGCAGGCTTCGGCGTCCTCCTCGGCACGCGCGCCGCCAACCTGACCCGAGGCGTCCTGCTCGGGCTCGTGTACGGCGCCGTGTGGTGGGTCCTGGGCCCGCTGCTGCTGATGCCGGCCAAGCTCGGCATGCCCCTGTTCACCCTCGACGCCACGGCGGCGAAGTCCCTCATGGGTCACCTCGTGTTCGGGGTCGTGACGGGAGCCGTGTTCGTGACCTTGACCCGCCGCCGGGCCTGAGCTGGCCCCAACCGTCCCGCCCGCCTGTGCCACGGTGAGCCGTGGCCGGCGGGCGCCGGCATGCGCCCCACTCGGAACGGTCCGAACGACCGTCCCAGCGCAGACCATCCGACCAACCCGGCCCGACACAACCGCCGGTCACCACACCCGAGGAGAAGCCCACCCATGGAGTCCCCCTACGACCTGGTCGTGCTCGGCGCAGGCATGGCCGGCGTGGCCGCTGCCACCAAGTGCGCCGCCGCCGGCTGGCGCGTCGCCATCGTCGACCCGCTGCCGTACGGCGGCACGTGCGCGCTGCGCGGGTGCGACCCCAAGAAGATCCTGCGCCGAGGCGCCGAGGTCGTCGAGGCCGCCCGCCTCATGCGAGGCAAAGGCATCGACACCACCGACCTGCGCATCAACTGGACCGACCTGATGCGGCACAAGCACGGGTTCACCGACCCCATTCCCCGATCCATCGAGTCCGGCCTGGCCGACCACGACGTCACCACACTGCACGGCAACGCGCGCTTCACCGGCCGCAACGAGCTCACCGTCGACGGGACCACGTATCCCTCGTCGCGGTTCCTCATCGCCACCGGCGCCCGGCCCCGGCCACTGACCTTCCCCGGTCACGAGCACGTCATCGACAGCACCCACTTCCTGGACCTGGCCACCCTGCCCAAGCGCATCTTGTTTATCGGAGGCGGGTTCATCTCCTTCGAGTTCGCCCACCTGGTCGCCCGGGCCGGAAGCCACGCCACCGTCATCGACCGTGGCGCCCACCCGCTGAAGACGTTCGACCCTGACCTGGTCGACCTGCTCGTCGACCGCGGGACCGACGTCGGCATCACCGTGCGGCGCCGCACCAGCGTCGTCGACATCCGCCCCAACGGGGAAGCGTTCGACGTCACCGTGGAGTCCGAGGGGCGGCAGGACGTCGTCCAGGTTGACCTCGTCGTCCACGGCGCCGGCCGCGAACCCGACCTCGAGGGACTGGACCTGGCCGCCGCGGAGGTGGCCCACACCCGCGCCGGGGTCAGCGTGCACCCGCACCTGCAGAGCACCACCAACCCCGCCGTGTGGGCGGCTGGGGATTGCGCCGACACCCCCGGGGCGCCTTTGACGCCCGTCGCGGTCTTCCAGGCCAAGGTGGCCGCGTCCAACATGCTCCGCGGCTCCACCACGGCACCGGACTACGCCGGCGTCCCCACCAGCGTGTTCACCATCCCCGAGCTGGCCCGCGTCGGCCTGCTGGAGTCCGAGGCGCGCGAGCAGGGAATCGACCTTCGTGTGGCGTTCCACGACACCAGCGGCTGGTACTCCAACTACCGCGTCGGTGAGACGACCGCTGCCGCGAAGGTCCTCATCGACCAGGCCACCGACCGTGTCGTCGGCGCCCACCTCCTAGGCCCCGACTACGCCGAGCTGGTCAACACGCTCGCCCTGGCGGTCAAGCTTGGCCTGACGACGCGGCAGCTGAAGTCGGCAACGGCCGCGTACCCCAGCGTCGGTTCTGACCTGGGGTCCATGCTTTAGACGACCCGCGCGGCCGCACTCCATGACCAGGCGCCGCTGACCCCCGCAGCACGGGCGGCGGGTCAGCGCAGGACGGTCAGCGGCAGCAGCCGGCGCAGCTGGGCGTTCTCGCCGGGGTCCAGCACGCAGTGCTGCACACAGGCGGGGACGAGCTGGCCCGTCTCGGGGTGCGCCATGGCGTAGGTGCACGCGGACAGCCGCTCCTGCGTCTGCCTCAGGCGCGGGTCGTCCGCGACCGTCCCGGCCTGCAGGAGCGCCCACGCGGGCGCGACGTCGGCGGCGTCCATGAAGTTGTGCACCACGAACGTCATCGGGCGCACCCGACCGGCACGTACTGCCTTGACGACGTCGCGCCATCCGCCAGCTCGGGTCACCGCCGAGCGGGCCCACCGCGCAGCCAGCACTACGTCGCCCGGATGGGCCGCGAGCACGCGAAGCACCTTCCCGGCCAAGGCGAACCTGCCGGAACCGCCGAAGTTCACCCCACCGAAATGGGCCAGGAACGCGTCTCGGGCCGCGAGCTCGACCGGCCGGTCGTGGTGGACGACCGGCTGCCACGACCGGCCGACCATGGCGCCGAACGCGGTCCTGTTGCAGCGGGTGTCGCCGAACTGGAACGCCCGCCACGACACGGGCTGTCCCAGACCGGCCTCGACCTGGTGCCACACCGCATCGATGGTGACCTCCTGGTAGCCCTGCCCCCAGCGGCGGTCGTCACCGACGAACGCGGCCGGCTGGAACGACAGCATCTGGTAGCCCATCGAGGCCACGTTGGCGACGACGCCGCCGACCTGGTCGAGGTTGGCCGGGGTCACGGTCATGCTGTGCGCCAGGTACGACCGCACCCCGTGACGAGTCTGCAGGGTGTCGAACATGGCCACGAACCCGGCGCGGGCCTGGTCCAGGTCGGCCTCGGTGCGCGGCCGGGGCACGCCGCGCCGTCCCCGCATCAGGGAGTCGAAGTGCGCGGCGAACGACACCCGCGGCAGCCGCACCGCCCCACCTGGGCCGAGGACGAGCTTCTCCAAGTACTCGTAGTCGAAGTCGCCGTGCGTCATGGACATCGGTTCACGACCCTCGGCCCGCATCGCCAGCAGCGCCTGCGCGTGGTCGTCTGGGTCCAGCAGGCTGACCTCGCCACCGATGAGCTGGGCGTGCGCGCGGGGCCCGCGAAGGCGCCGCAGCAGCCACATCTGCGCACGAACCTGCCCCAGCGTGTGGGACCCGTCGACGCGAACCTTGTTCGCGTCCTTGGAGTGGTAGCACGGCGAGCACGTCAGGTTGCACTTCGGGAACACCCCGTGAGTGCCCTCGCAACCGACGGCGTGGCGCCCGAGCAGCTGCGCCGGTGTCCGGGACGCCGCGGGAAGGGCCGCCCACCGCTGCGCCAGGACCCGCCGGGTCTGCGGGTCGACCGGCTCGGTGACCTGCCAGGCCGTGACCAGCATCCGGCGCAGTCCCATAGGTAAGCCCTTTCCCTGCGAGCAGTGAGTGCCAGCTCCACCAGCGGGCCCCACCCGAGCCTCTCGGACGCGCGGTCGGTACGGGCACGGCATGCCGGCGTGCACGTGCGGAACCCAGTGAACCCGCTCAGCGCTTCCCGCACAGCCGAGGTCGCGGTCGGGGTCCGGGTCCGGGTCGGGAAGGCTCGGCGTCGGTCAACGGGTTGCACCAGTGCATCCCGAAACGTCCACCCCCCAAGGAGCCAGCATGCCCCGCATCCCCGCGCACACCCTCGACACCGCCCCTGAGGCGTCCCGCCCGACCCTGGACGCGCTGGGCAAGCGCATGGGCAAGATCCTCAACATCCACGCCGGCATGGCCCACTCGCCGGTCGTCCTCGCGGCCTACGCGGCCATGTCTGGTGCCGTCCGGGAGCACGGCACGTTCGACGCCCGCACCCGCGAGACCATCGCGTTGGCGGTCGGCAGCGCCAACGGGTGCGAGTACTGCCAGTCGGCGCACACCGTGTCGGCCAAGAAGGCTGGTCTCAGCGAAGACCAGACAGTGGCAGTTCGTGCCGACGCGATCGACTTCGACGACAAGCTCGCCGCCATCGCCACCATCGCCCGGCAGATCGCCACCGAGACCGGCACCGTCAGCGACGCCGCGTGGCAGGGCGCGCTGGCCGCCGGGTGGACGCCCGAGGAGCTGGCCGAGACGTTCGCGCACGTCGCCGTGAACCTGTACACGAACTACTTCAACCACTTCGCCGGCACCGAGCTCGACCTGCCGGCAGCGCCAGGGCTGACCGCCTGAAATGCGCGAAACGCGGCTGGTGGGCGGCGTCTTCGGGTGTCGCCCACCAGCCCGTACATGGCGGGGTCGTGGCCGACCACATCGTGCACGAGGCGCCGTCCACCGCTGGGGTCAGCTCTGCTCTATCGGCGGGAATGGTGGGACGCTTGAACCGGGTTTCGCTCACGAGAACTGACCATTTCCCGCTGGGAGGTGCCATGGTCACCCGCGCCGCCCCTTCACCATCGCGCCGGTCGATGACGCCCGCTGGGCCGAGAACGGGGCGAGTTCGCCGGCGCGTCGTGGCAGCGGCCGCAGCCGTCCTGGCCATCGTGGCGGTGGCGGGGTGCGCGGGCCCCAAAGCGCAACGGGGGCCGGGTCCTACGACGAGCGCGGTGTCACCGTTGGCGCACATCGGTGCCGTGCCGGCGACCGTGAGCGGTGCCCGGTTCGACCCGTCGACGTTGACAGGCAAACCGGTCGTCCTGTGGTTCTGGGCGCCGTGGTGCACCGTCTGCCGTAGCGAGGCGCCTGCGGTCACCAAGGTTGCGGCCGACTTCGCGGGCCGGGTCGACATCATCGGGGTCGCAGGCCAAGGGACGAAAGGCGCGATGGCCGACTTCGTGAAGCAGACCGGCACGTCCGGTCTGACCCACCTGGCGGACGTCAACGGCACCGTGTGGCGCGCGTACGGCGTCTCGGTGCAGCCGTCCTTCGCGTTCATCACCCCGGACGGTCGCGCCGACCTGCGCGTCGGCAGCCTCGACGAAAAGACGCTGCACGCACGGGTCGCTGAGGTCGCCACCGGCTCCGCGACGTCCACGGTGAGCCTCCCACCGGGGCAGACGTGCAGTCGCGCCCCTGACGGCACGCTGCTGTGCGGGTCCGCCGGGCCAGGACAACCCACTACGACCATCCCTGACCCGACCGCCTCGAGCGCCCGGTGACGCCGAAGCAGGCGCGCCGCCGGGTGCGAACGCGCGACCGAGCGACCCCGGCTGGTTGCCGCGCATGAACGGTGCGGTGGCGTTGGCAGCCACTGCCGGGATGGTCGCCGCGTTCAACCCGTGCGGGTTCGCCCTCCTGCCGGGGTACCTGGCCCTGTTCTTGGGTCAGCGGCAGTCCACCCGGGGGGTGGTGTTGCGTGCCCTGGTCGTCGGGTCCTCGGTGACGGCAGGGTTCATCGCCGTGTTCGCAGTCGTCGGCGTAGCCGTCTCTGCGCTGTCCCTCACCTTGGGTCCGTGGCTGTCTGTGGCCACGTTGCTGGCCGGTGTGGCGCTGCTGGTGGTGGGAGTCCTGCTGCTGCTCGGGCACGACGTGACGTTCCGAACGCCCCGGGCTCGCGCCCGGGTCGACGGCTCTGTCCGGGGGATGGTCGCCTACGGGGTTGTGTACGCGACCGTGTCGTTGTCGTGCACCCTTCCGGTGTACCTGGCCGCGGTGGTTTCGGTGTTCACCACGTCAGGTGGCTCCTCGGTCGTCGCCGGCGTAGCGGCGATGCTGGCATACGCGGTGAGTATGGGTTTGGTCCTGACCGTGTTGGCGGTCCTGGTCGGATTTGCTGGGCGGGCGTCCCTGACTCGGGTGCGTGCGTGGACCCGCCACGTAGGGCGCGCCTCCGGTGTCGTCGTGACCGTGGTCGCCGCGTACGTGTTGTGGTACGGCTGGGTTGAACTTCAGACGTACAACAGCAACACGATCGCCCCTGGCCCGGTGGCTTGGGTTGCCTCGGCCTCGGCCACGGTCTCGCAGGTGGCCACTACCGCGGGCCCGGGACGTGTCGTTGTTGCCTTGCTGTTGGTTCTTGCGCTGGTCACAGTCATGTCGGTGTGGCTGCGAGGCAAACGACCCAACCACGCCAAGGCTCCGAGTCCGCGCAACTCCACCACCTGATGCACGACGGGCGCATACCCTTCCCGCCCTGAGTGGGTAGGACGGCGGCAGTGCTCTTGGCTCCCTGTGAGAGTCGCGCACAGGCCCCACGCCGAGCGTCGCAGTCAGCGTCAACGCGGGACTCATTGAGCTCTTGTGGGGCGCTCTCAGCGCTCCAGCGTGATGGTTGGGGGTGAACAGGTTGCCCGTGAACTCCTTGTTGGCCGTGGCGTGCCAGGGCGCGACGGCGTCGCGTAGGCCCGCCGCGCCTACTCGTTGACAAGGACGGGTACCCCGACCGCGGCGGCGACGGCCTTGCCGCGCAGGTTGGCGGGAACCGCGATGCTGAACTTTTCCAGCTCGTTGGGGGTGTGGCCCGCGGAGAGGTCCGCGTGGCCCGCGGACTCGTCGTGGTGGTACGTGAACCGCGCCGTGCCGACCAGGTGTCCGCCCGCGTCGTAGAACCCGGCGAGGGCCTCGAACTCGAGGATGTCGCTGACGTCGCTGGTGATGGTGGCTGACCCGCTCACACTCGACCCGTTGAAGGTGAGGTCGCGCATGGTGAACCGGTCGTCGAACGGGCCCGCGGCTTGGACCGCCTGACCCTTGGCCGGGGTCAGGCGGGTCAGCGACGCCAGCCTCGGCTCGGCCGAGGCCGCTACCAGTCCCGGAAGGGAGGTCCGGGCGACCGCAGGTGCAGCTGTGCCCGCCTTGTGGCTGCTCTCGGGGTTTCGGAGCGGTGAGAGGGCCCAGCCGGCCGCGAACAGCCCCGCGAGGGCCAGGGCTGCGGCGGTGAGGGCGATGTTGTTGGTGCGCATGTGTCGCATCCTGTGGTGGCTACGCCGGTGAGCCCGGGGTGGCGCCATGGCCTAGCCCCGGGGCTCACCGGCCCAGTGCGTGCTACTTGGTGACGCCGAGTGCGCTGCCGACGATGTCGAACAGGTCGGTGTTGTCGATCTCGCCGGAGACCTTCTCCGAGGAGGGCCCGTAGCCGAAGACCGGCACGTCCGCCCCGGTGTGGTTACCCGACAGGTAGGTGAGCCACAGGCTGGCCTCGGTGCTTCCGTCCGTGACGCCCGTGGGGTCGTCGGCCGTGCGGAAGGTGGCCGGGGCGAAGTTCTTGACGTTGCCGGCACCCGAGCCGTTGATCGGTCCCGTGGACCGGAACGGGTCCTTCACGTTGCCGCTCGTCCGCAGCGTCGCGGAGTTGTTGGCCGGGTTGCCCCCGTCGTTGTTCGTGGGCGGCGCCGCAGCCTCGGCGTTGGTGAACGTGCCCTTCTCGATGATGTTGAAGCCGGCGCACTCGTGGTCCGCGGTGACGATGACCAGGGTGTGCCCGTCACGCTTGGCGAAGTCCAGCGCGACCTTCACCGCGTCGTCGAAGGCCTTGGTCTCCTCCAGCGTCTGTGCCGCGTCGTTCGCGTGGGACCGCTTGTCGATGAGGGCGCCCTCGACCTGGAGGTAGAAGCCGTTGCCCTTGGAGCTGCGGTCCTTGAGCAGGTCGATCGCCTTGGACGTCATCTCGGGCAGCGATGGCTCTGCAGCCTGGGGAGCGGCGGGGTTCTCCCGCTTGAACTTCTCGATCGTCAGGTTGCCCTTGTTGAACAGGCCGAAGACCTTCTGAGCCTGTGCGGCCTGCAGGTCCGCGCGAGTCGCGACCGTCTGCGTGGTCGGGGACGAGAGGACGTCGTAGCCCTGGGCCTTGAGGGCGTCCTCGTCCGCAGCGTCGAAGCGGGACAGGCCACCACCGAGGATGACGTCAGCCGTGCCGTTGCGCGCGATCTGCTTGGCGATGGGGGTGACCCGCACGTCCGTCGTGGGCAGCGCCTGACCGGTGACTGCCAGGTCCTGGCACGAGGATGGGCTGTACGACGGCCCCTGGCACCCGCGGGCAAGGGCGTGGCTGAACTGACCGGCGGGGGTCGCATCGGTGATCTCCGCGGTGGAGACGTTGCCCGTGGCATAACCCGCGTCCTTGGCCAGCTCCATCACGGTGGGGACGACCTTGCCCTTGGCGTCCACCCCGAGTGCGGCGTTGTAGGTCTTGACCCCGGAGGACCACGCCGTTGCCGCCGAGGCGGAGTCGGTCACCAGGTTCGGCTTGAAGTCGGGCTGACCCGGCTGACCCGAGTTCTTCTCCACCGCGTAGGTGGCGTTCTGACCGACGACCGGCATCTGCTCCATGTTGAGCTTGCCGTCCGCGCCGTAGTAGCGCAGCCGCGCGGCGTCGACATGGGTGCGGCCCATGCCGTCGCCGAGCAGGTAGATCACGTTCTTGACCCTGCCGTTGTTGCCGTCGGCCGCAGGGGCAGCGGAGGCGGAGGCGGCCGCTCCAGCGACGACCGCCATCACGCCGAGGGCAGCACCAGCTGCCTTCATCGAGCTTCGCATGAGAATCCCTTCACAGTTCCCAAGAGGCGCCAGGCCGGCGCCAGGCTCAACCTAGGAGCGCTCCCGCGGGACTCCATGCCATCCGCATGACGGCTAGGTGAACATCGCGCAGCCGCGAAGTCGGCACCGGGCGAAGGCCCCACCGGCTGGCCATGACTACAGGCGTCCAGCGCGCGCAAGCAGCGAACGACAGGGGGACGCGGCCGGCGTAATCCGTTTGCCCGAGGCGCCGGTCAGACTCCGCGAGAAGACTCTCGGCGTCCATTTCGACCAAGGGAGACTCCCATGTCGCCACGCGCCTTCAGAAGTCGGCACCACCTTCGTCACGTCGCAGCGGTCTGCGCGGCCGCCCTCACCGGGCTCGGGCTGGTGGCTGCGCCCGCCACTGCCGCGACCGGGGCCGGTGGCGTCACCGTCGTCGCCCGCAACCTCGACAACCCACGGGGCCTGGCGTTCAACCCCCACGGCGACCTGTACATCGCCGAGGCCGGCCACGGGGGCACCCTGTGCCTGGGCGTCGACCCCGAAAGCGGAGGCGAGAGCTGCGCGGGCTTGACCGGACGCATCAGCCGGCTTTCGAGCGGTCAGGTCTCCACCGTCGTCGACCACCTGTTCTCCATCGCGGGGGCTGACGGCACCGGCGCCGAGGGAGCCGTCGCGGTGTCCACCCAGGGCAACCGCACGTACGCCCAGATCGGCGGCAACACCTCCGGCATCCCGCCGCAGGCAGCCGCCGGCGACCCCGTCGTCCAAGCGGCCCGCGCCCAGCTCGGCCGCACCATCGCCGTCACCGGTTCGGGGTGGAGCGCCATAGCGTCGACCGGCGACACCGACTACGCCTGGACCAACGCCCACAAGGACCTTCAACCCGACCAGTTCCCCGACGCCAACCCCAACGGCCTCGACACCCAGGGCACGACGCACTATGTCGCCGACGCCGGCTCGAACCTGGTCGCAAAAGTCGACCGCCACGGCGCCGTGACCACCTTGGCGTACCTGGACACCCCGGCCGGGTCCATCACGGACGCCGTACCCACCTGCGTGGCCACCGCCCCCGACGGGTCGCTCTATGTTGGCGAGCTCCTTGGTGGCGACTACGCCCCCGGCCACGCACGCGTCTGGCGCATCGCCGACGGCCACGCCGCGGTCAAGTGGACCGGGTTCACCGGCATCCAGGGTTGCGGTTTCGACACCAGCGGCAACTTCTACGCCACCGAGTTCCAGGCCCACGGCATGTTCGGCCCCGACCCCTCCGGCGACGTCATCAAGGTGTCACCGTCCGGTCAGCGCACCGTCCTTGGTACCGGGTCGCTGTTCTTCTCGTCCGGCTTCGCCTTCCACAACGGCGGCGTGTACGTGTCGAACTGGAGCATCATGCCGGCCGACAACCACGGCGGCCCGACCGGCGAAGTCGTCCGCATCGC
>NZ_JBHUYG010000110.1:0-13780 GCF_042668795.1 Pedococcus sp. NPDC057267
CCCGCTCACCCGAGCGGGCGGCATACCGCTGTCGGGGGAGGGTGTCGTGGGCCAGGGCCCGTTCAGCCAACTGCACGAGGAGGCGGGCTTGCGGACCTACCAGGAGCGCAGTCGTCCCGTCGCTCGACGGCCGTGCCCTCCTCGATGGATGCCGCGGCAACGGCGTCCACCGAACCGCGCCCTTCGGACAGGCTCCAGCCCGCCACCAGGAGCGCGGCGCCAACCAGGAAGAAGTAGTTGAGGAACGCCTGCTTGGACAGGAGCACCATCGCCCCGAGGCTCAGCGCCACCGCAAGACTGAAGGAAGCCACGGACGGTGGAAGCCGCCAGGCGAGGACGCACGCGACCGCGAACCCCAGCAACAAGGCCGTCGGCCCCAGCCATGAGGGCGGGGCCAGGTGGAAGTGTTCGATCACGACCACGGACAGGCTGCTCGCGTCCGGGCGGTAGGGCTGGATGAACTGCCATTCGACGACCGAGCGCCAGAACCGGCCCGGGTTCCATGCGATGAACGGCAGGGTCGTGACGAGCGGTACGGCGCAGACCAGGAGCCACCTGCGAGGTGTCGCGTAGGGACGCAGGAGCCACAAGAGGGGCAGCAGGACGGCGAAGTACTGCTTCGAGACGAACAACAGCCCCAGGCACACGGCCGCGGTCGCGAGGTGGCCTCGGTGCACGGCGACCACAACGCAGGCGAGCAGCAGGATGCTGATCGACTCCGTCCACCCCACCGCCAGGAGCAGGCCGACGCCGGGCGTGCAGACGAGGCTGATTGCCGCGGCTCGGCCCGCTGGCCTCCGAGCCAGGGCGAGCAGCATGAGGGACGCTGCGGCGAGCGCCGCGACGCCCGCCAGCCGCGCGTCACCCAGAAAGCCACCGATCGTGGCCGTCAGTGCGATCAGCGGAGGGTAGGGAAAGCCATAGGTGAGGACACCGCCCTCGACCACGCCCGGACCGTAGAGCCGCGACGACAGGCTCGGGTCGTACAGGTCGCGGAAGACCACGGCATACGGATCGGAGCCATGGGCCAGCGCGTCCGCTGCGCCCTGGAGGAAGAAGGCGACGTCGACGGTCGGGCCGTCGTGAAGCGCACGCACTGTGGACGCGACCAGCATGACGACCACCGGGACGGCGCCCATCAGCTTCGTGCGGAGCGAGGTCTCGGAAGCGTTCACGCTGATGACGGCCGCCAACGACGCGACGGCGGCTACGCCCACGGACAGGGGGGTGGCGAGGTCGGCCTGGGACAGGGTCAGGGCGGCGCTGAACCAGACGATCAGACCGAAACCGACCATTCCTGCGCCAACGAACGGGACCGACGCGACTCCATCGAAGGGGGGGCGGGGGGAGCCCCTGGCGATGGTCGCACGCGCGATCAGGCCGCCCACGATGATGGTCATGAAGAGGACGCACAGAGGGGTCGTGCCCGCCACCGACTGCGCCAAGAGGGCGGCTACGAGCAGGAGCGAGCCCGCGGCCGAGAGTGTGTGACCTTGGAGAGTGGAAGACCTCATGCCACCAGCGTGGCGGTGTGGTCCCGCGTGGCTGTCAGAAGGTGATCGGCATGCGGACGGCTCGTGGCACGGACCAGTAGCTGGTAGGAGAACATCCGCGGCGCGAGGCGGATCAGGAAGGCGTTGACCGCGCTGGCACCACGACCGAGCCAGCCGTCGCCCAGCACCTTCGGGAACGGCGCCGGGATTCCCACCAGCTCGTCGATGCGGAAACCGGCGTCGCCGACCAAGCTCCGCAGGGACCGTGCGGTGAAGAGTCGGGTGTGCGTCCTGTCGAGGATGCCGCTGTTGCCGTAGTTGAACTGCCCCAATCCCAGCATGGCCCTGGTGACGACGAAGGCGATGTTGGGTGTCGTCAGAATGAGCTCCGTGGGCTCAGGCCCGAGCTGGTACCGCAGGTCCGACAGGAAGCCCTCAGGATCGTTCAGGTGCTCGATGACGTCCAGCAACAGCACCTGGTCGTAGCCGTCCAGAGGGAGGTCCAAGGGGGCGTTGAGGTCCATGGTCAGGGCTCGAACCCGGGGATCCACGACCGTCGGACGGAACTTGTCCGCCGCTGTCACCGTGACCCCGGAGTCGGCAAGCACGGTGGCAAAGGCCCCCGGCCCGGCTCCGAGGTCCAGCACGCTCGTGCCGGGGGAGGTGCGTCGCAGGGCCTCGGTGTGGCTGCTCCGGTACCCCAGCTTGAGGTCGTAGTGGCCGTTGGACGCCTCGCCGATCGGTTGCAGACGACGTGAGTGCAGCACGCCACGCCGGTGAAGGGCGTTACGCGTCGTGGCGAGCATGACCTGCCACGCGTAACGCATTCCCTCGACTCGGCAGATCTCGTCACCGTAGAAGGTGGGAATCGGCATCTCGGCGATCCGCTGGTCCGCGTTCAGCAGCTGCAGGATGATCTCCGTGTCGAACGGGAAGCCGTCGTCGTTGGCGTCGAATCGGACCGTGCGCAACGCCTTCGTGCTGTAGAGACGGTACCCGCTGTGCCACTCGGACAGCGCGGATCCGGTGAGGCGGTTCTGGACCGTCGACAGGATCCGGTTGCCCACGTACTTGTACAGGGGCATCCCGCCCCTTCGAGCGGCCCCGGGCGAGAGCATGCGACTGCCGAAGACGACGTCCGCCGTGCCGTCGACGAAGGGCTGCAGGAGCCGCGGAAGCTCCTCGGGTGCGTACTGGCCGTCGCCGTGGATGAGGGCAACGACGTCGAAGCCGTGGCTCAGGGCGTAGCTGTATCCGAGCTTCTGGTTCCCTCCGTAGCCCTGGTTGGCGGGGTTCCGGAGCACCGTGACCGGCAGCTCTGGGTGGCTGGCCGCGTAGTCGTGGCCGATCGAGAATGTCCGGTCGCTGGACGCGTCGTCGATGACGAGGACCTCGCAGTCGAATGCCCTCAGGACCTCGCGGGGGATGCGGTCGAGCACCGCCGACAGGGTCGACTCAGCGTTGTAGGCAACGATGAAGATGAGCGTCCGGATCCGAGACATGCGGTGGAGTCTGCTGAGCCACACAGCGGCGCCGGAAGGGTTCTGGGGCAATGTTGCCCATTCGGCTGATGAGACCTCGTCCGCACGACTCCCTACGGATCCGCGCACGCACTCATACGAACAGTCGAATCGTGGTCATACCTGCGTTCAGACTGGTCGGACGTGGCGAGAGCGGGGTCGAATGTGCGGTTGAGTGTGGCCCAACGACTGCAGGGCTCGCCGATGCTGACCTGACGGTGGTGCAGAGTCAGAGAGGAGCGCGACATCAACAGACCACCGCGGGTCGTGGGGCCCGGGCGGCTTCCGACCCACGCGCGGCTGGGATGGTTCGTCGCGGTCGTCGGCGTCCTGGTGGCCCTCCTGCAGCGCTGGACGACGCTGGGACACTGGCACCCCCTCGACCTCGAGGTCTACGTCGCCGGGGGGCGTGCGGTACTCGACGGGGTCGACCTCTACTCAGTCGTCGTGACCAACGGTCTGAACGGCATCCTCCGGTTCACCTACCCGCCCTTTGCCGCCATCATCTTCGTGCCGCTTGCTCTGCTGGGCGCTGCTGCCGGCTTCATGTTCACGGCAGTCTCGGCTGTCGCCTACGTCGTCGTCGTTGTACTCAGCGGACGCTCTGCAGGGCTCTCGCGGTGGCAGACCGGGTTCTTGCTCGCGCTCGGGCTGGCCCTCGAGCCCGTGCAGCGCACGATCCTGTTCGGTCAGGTGAACCTGGTGCTGATGGCGATGGTCCTGCTCGACACGCTGGTGGCGCGCAGCCGTTGGCGTGGGGTGCTGCTGGGCCTGGCCGCTGGGGTCAAGCTCACCCCTGCCGTCGTGATCGTGTGGTACCTGCTGCGCCGTGAGTACCGGGCTGCGGCGACGGCCGCAGGCACGACGGCAATGACGGTGGTGGTCGGCTGGGTCCTCCTGCCGCGGGACTCCCGAACCTTCTGGTTCCACACGCTCACGGCCCGGGGAAGGTTCGGTCCCGAGGTCAGGCTCTGGGGAAACCAGTCAGTCAGCGCCGTCCTCGACCGCGCGACCCAGTTGCACGACGTCCCCGCACCGCTGCTCACCGCTCTGACGGCGACACTGTCGCTGGTGCTCATGGCCCTTGCCGTACTCGCGGCGCGTCGGGCGGTACGGGTCGGCAACGACCTCGCGGCCCTGGTCGCCATCGGGTTGGGCGGCCTGCTGGTGGCGCCTGTGAGTTGGACCCACCACTACGTCTGGGTGATGCCGGCCCTGGCCGTGCTGCTCGGGGCCAAGGCCTGGTTCCCTGCGGGACTCACCGCAGTCGTCTTCTTCCTCCCTCCGATGTGGGCCCTTGCCGCCCGACCCAACCAGGCCCTCGGCTACACCGTGCCTGACCTGCTCCTGTCGGCGGCGTGGGCCCTGTGGTCCATGGGTCTTCTGGGGTGGCTGCTACGAGCGCGCGCGGTGGCGCGCGGTACCACGTCGGACACGGGAGGCATGACGCCCACCACCCTCGACGACGGTGACGGACGTCCGCTGCTCGCGTCTCGTGTGTGAGAATTCGACGAGGAACGCTGGACCAACGGTTGGGGAAAGGGCTGACGCGTGAACGGTCGCGTGCTCATCGTCGACGACGACCTGGCGCTCGCCGAGATGCTGGGCATCGTCCTGCGCAACGAAGGGCTCGATGTCACGCACGTGGCTGACGGGGCCGGGGCCGTGGCCGCGTTCCGCGACTCCAAGCCCGACCTGGTGCTGCTCGACGTGATGCTCCCCGGGCTGGACGGCATGGAGGTCTGCCGTCGCATCCGCGCCGAGTCCGGCGTGCCGATCGTGATGCTGACCGCCCGGACCGACACGGTCGACGTCGTCGTGGGCCTGGAGTCCGGCGCGGACGACTACGTGGTCAAGCCGTTCAAGCCGCAGGAGCTGATCGCCCGCATCCGTGCCCGGCTGCGCCGCGGTGAGGAACCCGAGCCCGAGCGCCTCGAGATCGGGGACCTGAGCATCGACGTCGCCGGTCACTCGGTGCGGCGCGACGGCCAGCCGCTGTCGCTCACGCCGCTCGAGTTCGACCTGCTCGTGGCGCTCGCGCGAAAGCCCTGGCAGGTCTTCACCCGTGAGGTGCTCCTGGAGCAGGTCTGGGGCTACCGCCACGCCGGTGACACCCGCCTGGTCAACGTCCACGTGCAGCGCCTGCGCTCCAAGATCGAGAAGGACCCCGAGCACCCGGAGATCGTCGTGACGGTCCGTGGGGTCGGGTACAAGGCGGGGCCCGGCTAGTCGTGTCGCTCTCGCCCGGCCCATCGCCCGTGAGGTCGCCGGAGGGACCGGCGGGCTCCCCGGGCGCCGGTACGTCCTTGCTCACCCGCGGGCGCGGGCTGTACGACCGCACGCGGCCGGTCGTCCGGCGTTGGCTGCGCCGCCTCGTGCACGCCTGGCGGCGTTCGCTGCAGTTCCGTGTCGTGACGAGCACGATGCTGCTCGGGCTCGTCGTCGTCATGCTGCTGGGGTCGTGGCTCTACTCCTCGATCTCCGACGGCCTCGAGCAGGACCGGATCGACACCGCACAGGTCGAGGCCGCCCGGCTGAGCAGCGACATCCAGCGCCAGTTCGACAGCACCGACCGCACCGGCAGCGCCGGCCAGCTCAACCTGTTCGCCCAGGACCTCATCCAGAAGACGGCGGCACAGTCCGGCGACACCGAGCGGTACCTCGTCTTCACCCGCACCCTCGGGAACTCCCGCCCCACCTACGTCCAGACGGTCGAGTCCGGGGCCGTCGGGCTCGCGGAGCTGCCCGACGACGTACGGGCCGCGGTCCGCGCGGACCCGCGCAGGCAGCAGGTCCGCCTCATCGGCATCACCGACCCGGCGACGAGGCAGCGGGTTCCGGCGGTGGTCGTCGGCTCGCAGGTGGAAGTGCCGGTCGCCGGCGCGTACGACCTCTATGCCATCTACCCCATGCAGCGCGAGGAGGCGACCCTCGGCCTCATCACGCGCACCTTCGCCATCGGCGGCGTGGCACTGGTCCTCCTCGTCGGCGCGATCGCCTGGGTCGTCACCCGCCAGGTGGTGCTGCCCGTCCGGCGGGCTGCCGTGGTGGCCGAGCGGTTGTCGTCGGGCCGCCTCAACGAGCGCATGCGCGCCCGGGGCGAGGACGACCTGGCGCTGCTTGCCAAGTCCTTCAACGAGATGGCCGACAGCCTGCAGGCCCAGATCCGCCAGCTCGAGGGGCTGTCGCGGGTCCAGCAGCGCTTCGTGTCCGACGTCTCCCACGAGCTGCGGACGCCCTTGACGACCATCCGCATGGCCGCCGACCTGATCCACGACTCCCGCGCAGAGTTCGAGCCGGCGGTCGGGCGGTCGGCCGAGCTGCTGCACGCCGAGCTCGACCGCTTCGAGGAGCTCCTCGCCGACCTGCTCGAGATCAGCAGGTTCGACGCCGGCGCGGCGGCCCTCGAGGCGGAGGACGTCGACCTGCGCGACGTCGTCGCCAGGGCGGTCGACTCCGCGCGCGCCCTGGCGGAGCGCTGGGGCACCGTCATCACCGTGACCACGGGGGAGGGCCGGATGTCGGCCGAGGTCGACGCGCGCCGGGTCGAGCGGATCCTGAGGAACCTGCTCGTCAACGCCGTCGAGCACGGCGAGGGGAAGCCGGTCGATGTCGCGATCGCGAGCAACACCACGGCGGTGGCCGTGACCGTCCGCGACCACGGCGTCGGCCTGCGCCCGGGTGAGGCGGCCCTGGTGTTCAACCGCTTCTGGCGTGCCGACCCGGCACGGGCGCGCACCACGGGCGGCACGGGCCTCGGACTCGCCATCTCCCTCGAGGACGCCCGGCTGCACGAGGGGTGGCTGCAGGCCTGGGGCGAGCCGCGCAACGGTTCCTGCTTCCGGCTCACGTTGCCGCGCCGGCAGCACGTCCCCATCAACGAGTCGCCGTTGCCGCTCAAGCCGGACGACGGACGCGGACGCCCTGCGACAGGCGCGCCGCCCGGGGTCGGGCGGCCAGGGGCTCTCCGGGCCCAGGTCCACCCCGGTCCGCTGGCCAGGAGCCCCGAATGAGGGCGGGACGGCTCGCGGCGGTGGCCTGCGTCGCCGCGCTGGCCCTGTCCGCGTGCGGGGGGCTGGCGACCAGCTCCCCGGTGCGGCCGGGGCTCGAGGTCGGCGACGTGCAGGCCAACGAGGTGAGGGTCCTGCCTGCCGGCCCCAGCGACGGGTCCAGCCCCGTCGACGTCGTGACCGGCTTCATCCGGGCCGGCGCAGCGACGGACGACGACTACCAGGTGGCCCGCTCCTACCTCGCTCCCTCGCCCGAGTCGACGTGGAGGCCGGACGGGTCGGTGATGGTGTTCACCGACGAGTCCTCGCTGACCATCACACAGGTGCGGCCCGGCGTCGTGCGTGCGACGGCGAAGGTGACGGGTGCCATCGACGCCTCCGGCCGGTATGCCGAGCGCGCGCCGGGTTCGGTCGCGCAGGCCGACTTCGGCCTGCGGCAGGTCGGTGGCCAGTGGCGCATCGACCGGGTGCCCGACAGCTTCGGCACGTGGCTGAGCGAGTCCGACACCGACCGCCTCTACGACCCCTTCCGGGTCTACTTCGAGTCGGCCACGGCGCGCCAGCTCATCCCCGACATCCGCTACTTCCGCCTGGCCAGCGGCCTGGCGACGCGGCTGGCCCGCGCGCTGCTCGGCGGCGTCCCGGCATACCTCGCGGGTGCGGTGCGCACCGAGCTTCCGTCGGGGGCGCGCCTGGCCGTGGACGCGGTCCCCATCGACAGCGGCACGGCGACCGTCGACCTCGCCGCCACCAACCCGGTGGCCGACCCCGCGCAGCGGCAGGCCCTCGCCGCCCAGGTGCTGGCGACGGTGACGCAGGCACCGGGGGTCGACAAGGTCGTGCTCCAGGTGGACGGCACGACGCTGCAGGTGCCCGGGGCGCCGACGAGCCTGGACTCCCTGAGCGCGTTGGGGTTCCTCACCGAGACCGCGCCGGCGGTCAAGCCCGTCCTGCGCACGGGGACCTCGTTGGTGCGGGTCGACCCCGAGCAGGTGGGGGACCCGGCACGCAACGCACCCCGTCCGTCCGGCTCCAACCTGCCCGACATCCCCGAAGGGTGGGCCTACCTCGCGCTGTCGCGCACCGGGCAGGAGATCGCCGCTGTCAGCGGCGACCGGCGGCAGCTGTCGCGGTGGCGCGGGACGACCCAGCTCACCGTCTCGGAGGTCGACGGCGACCACCTCAGCAGCCCGACGTACGACGTCCGCGACATCCTGTGGGTCGGGGGCCACGCACCGGGTGGGGGGCGCATCTGGGTGCTCAACACGTCGGCACAGACGGCGGACCGTCCGCCCGGCCCCCCGGCTGCCGTCTCGGTCCCGTGGCTCGGCGACCGGATGGTCGTCAGCCTGCGGGTGTCCGACGACGGGCAGCGTGTTGCGGTGATCAGCACGAACCCGTCGGGGCAGGATCCTCGGCTCGACGTCGCAGGCGTACGACGCCAGCCGGACGGCACGCCCACCGCCCTGTCGACGCCGTTGACCCTCGCGCCGTCACTCACGCTGATGCGGGACGCGGTCTGGGTCGACGACTCCACGCTCGCCGTGCTGGGTCGCAAGTCGGCGAACCAGGTCGTCCGTCCGTGGTTCGTCCCCTTGGGCGGCCCCATCACGGCGGGTCCGGGACTCGCCGGCGCCGTCGCCATCACCACCGTCAGCGGTGAGCGGCAGCTCGTCGTCACGACCGACGCGGGAGAGGTCTGGATCCGGGCGGGGAACTCGTGGCAGAGCGTCGGCAAGGGAACCGGGTTCCTCGTCGCCGCACGGTGATGTGCGCGCCGGGTGACTTCGGCCCGGTGAACGGGTGTCCGCGCCCGTCAGGGCATGGCGAACTGCTGGCTGATGGGGCCGATGACGAGGAAGTAGCGGATCCAGTACCACTGCAGGTACAGGCCGGTGGCCGCCAGGACCCCGAGGGTCACGCGGTGGGCCCAGGGGACGGGGACCCGGTTGGGCAGCACCCAGAACAGTGGGAAGGCCAGCAGCATCAGGCGGAAGATGCTGATCGCAGCCGGGGCCACCGCGAAGAGGTACGTGGGGTAGGCCGCCGCCCACGCGCGCAGCTCGGGCCCCCACGCCGGGCCGTCCCGCCTCAGCACGAGCCAGAGGATAGCCGCGAGCACGACCGCGACCACGAGCACCCCCGTCGCGCCCGCGAGCTCGTCTCCCACGCTGAACAGGCCCAGGGGGCCGGTCGTTGCCGGGTGGTTGCGCCAGGCGCGCTGCGTCGCCGTGAACGCGTCGAGGTGACCGGTGGCGACGGCCGCGACCAGGGGCCAGAGCCCGGTGATGGCGACACCTGCGGCGAGGGTGGCGAGGGACCGGGCTTCCCACCGGCCAAGCCGCCTCCGCTCGACCACCGCGACCACCACGAGCACGACGACGAAGGGGGCCACGACGTGGCGGGTCAGGCCCAACCCCAGGAGGGCGAGCACCGTCAGCGCGTACCGGCGACGGCGCAGCAGGAGCAGGGCCGAGGCGATGAACAGCAGCGCCGGTCCCTCGGTGTACGCGACCTGCAGCACGGGGGCGGCCATGCTCGTGCAGAGCAGCAGTGAGGTCGCCCGCGCGGGGAAGCGGCCCGCCGTCTCCGCCACGAGCCGGTGGACGAGCACGACCGCGACCAGCGAGCACAGCACCGTCACGACGGTGGCGACCACCGGGAAGCTGGCTCCGGTCACGGCCATGAGCCCGCGCACGGTCAGGGGGTAGAGCGGGGCAAAGGCCCACTCGTTGCGCCAGACCATCCCATCCTGCACCGGTAGGGCCGACGGGTAGCCGTGCTGGGCGACCGCCGCAAACCACTGAGCGTCCCAGTTCGTCGCCACCCCGAGGTAGCCGGGGGAGGCGGGGGTCGGGATCGACACCTTGTAGTCGTGGATCGACCCGTCGAGGGCGATCTGGTGCCGTGAGGCCAGCACGATCAGGGCCCCGTCGAAGAGGCGGGTCAGAACGAACGCGATGACGGGCCACAGCCACCAGCGGCGATCCAGCTCGCGAAACGGGGTTGGCGCCGGCGCAGGCCCTGCGTCGGGTAACGCCCCACCCGACGTCGGCCCCGGGTGCCACCCGGTCGGGGCCGGGTCGCCGGAGAGCTGACTGGACGCGGCCGTCGTGGGTACGGCCCGTGGCTCCTCCCGGGTGGTCACTCTCCCACCCCGGGTGCCGCCATCAGCACGAACTGGGCGCTCGTGGCCACGGTGCGCCAGCCGCGCTCGTGCGCGAGGGCGTCGCCGATCGCCGAGGTCCGCTCGACGAGCGCGTAGCGCGCGCCGACGCCGTCGACGAAGGCCTGCCACCCCGGCTTGGCGTTGCCTGCGTCGAGGTAGCGCGCGAGGTAGGCCGGTGAGTACGCCTCCATCCGGAGGTCGGCCGCCGGCGTGAGCTCCGGGTGGGCGTACAGGAGCCACCCGCTCACGCCGAAGTCGGCCATCACGACGGAGTGCGGGGCCGCGTGGTCCAGTGCGGTGTCGATCGCCCGCATGCCCTCGGGGTACCCGAACGCCGTGCGGCCATGGGGGCCGACGCACGCGAGGGCGGCGACCAGTGCGGCGGCCACCACGCCGGCGACCAGGCCTCTGCGCTCGCGTCGCGTGACGCCCTCACGGTCCCCGGTCAGGACGCCCTGGAGGCCGGAGCAGAGCAGGGGGGCAGTGAGGATCGCGCCGAGCGGCACGAGTCGCCACATGGACAGCGTCAGGACGACGGCCAGGCCCAGCCACGCGTACTGCCACATCGGCCGGCGGGACGGACGCAGGAGCCAGCAGACGGCCGTGGCGACGATGGCACCGACGGTGGTGATGGCGAACGCGTTGCTCACCGGGGTCGGCGCCCACTCCTCGGCCACGCCCGCGGCGTTGCCTGCGACGGTGAACGGCGCCAGGAGCAACCGCGGACCGAGCGGCGTCAGGGCAACGACTGCGACGGACGCGGCGTGCAGGGCGGCCGAGCGGGTCAGGTGCGTCCGCAGTGTTCCCATGCGCACGGCGCGGGGCACCAGGGCCAGTGAGGTGACGACACCGAGCAGGATCCCGAACATCCACAAGCCGTGGCAGCAGGCCCACAGCCAGAAGACGGGGACCAGCCACCACCGTGGGCGCAGGTCCTGCACGGTGGACAACCATGCGTGGAGGACCAGGGCGAAGAGCACGAAGCTCACGAGCTGCGGCCGAGGGTTGAGACTGGCGCTCGCGCCAAGGACCGCGGCGCCCGACGCGAGCGCGGCGGGAAGCCTGCCCCCAAGGCGTCGGCACGCGGCATACACGAGCAGGGCCATGGCGAGAATCGCGACCGTCCGCAGCCACAGCACTCCGCCGAGGCCGGTCCAGCGGTACACCTGCGCGGCTACGGCCTCGGTCAGCCACTGGGTGGCCATGTAGGGCTTGTCCGCGAACCGGGCCCAGGGGTCCGGTCCGTACAACTCATGCGAGTCAAGGATGTGCTCGCCTACTCGCAGGTGCCACCACACGTCCGGCTCGAAGAAGGGTGCCAGCCCGCGGAGCAGCGCAACTGCGAAGACGAGGCCGGTGGCAGTGGTCGCGAGGAAAGCGGGCGTGTGCCGCGGGGAGCTCACGGCGCCACCAGGAGGGAGTAGCCATCGCTGGTCCCGACCGTGCGCCAGTGCCACTGGTCGGTCAGCGCCGAGGCCAGCGGTGCGTCCTGCTTCACCAGCGCCGCACGCGTGGAGGTGCGCTGCAGGTATGCCGACCAGCCCGGCTGGGCCCGGAGGGCGGCGATGAAGCCGCGCACGTGGGCGGGGGGGTAGACCTCGACCCGAATGTCGAAGACAGGACGCAGGCCCGGCGCGGCGAACAGCACCCAGCCGGACATGTCACCGTCGACGACCACGTGGGTGCCCACGGGGAGCGCCCGCAGGGAGGACGCCAGGGCCACGGGCACGCCCCGGGCATCGCGTGCGCGCACGGCTGCCAAGGGAGCCGCCAGCAGGAGGGCGACGAGGGTTCCGGCCAGCAGGCCCGCCACCTCACGGCGAGGGAGGCGGCGGGGGACCGGCGAGCCAGCCTCGGGACCGGCCGACAGTGGGTCATGCGACAGCGCTCGCTCGGGTACCGCCTCCGTCAGGAGGAACGCGGCAAGGATCGCAGCGACGGGCACCGTCCGCTGCATCACCAGCGTGAGAGCGATGGCAGCGAGCCACATGAGCAATTGCCACGCCTCCGGACGTCGACCCGAGCGTGCCCACAGGGCGAAGACCGCGGCGAGGGCCACCAGTGTGAGTGCCACGGACGGGGTCCTCGCTGAGGAGGCCATCCACTCGCTGACGAACTGGCGAGCGTTCCCACCCACCGTGAGGGGAGACAGGGTGAGCCTCGGCCCCAAGGGGGTGAGGGCGGTCACGGCGACGCAGGCAGACAGGCACACCACCATGCGGGAACGCTCACGAGGCTCGAACGTGCGGGCCAGGACCAGGCCGGCCACGACAAGTGCGCCCAGCCCCAGCCCGATCGACCAGACCCCGTGCACGCACGCCGCCAGCCAGGTGAGGGGCACCAGCCACCAGCGCGTCCGACCGTCGTGGGCACTGGCCCACCAGGCGCCGATCGTGACCACGAGGAGGACGAAGCCAGCGACCTGCGGCCGTTCCGTGAGGGCGGGCCACGAGCCGGCCAGTGCCAGCAGGCTCAAGGGAAGGGTGAGCGCCGGGCGCGCAAACCGGCGCAGCCACAGCAGGAGGGCCAGTGCCAGGGCGACGATGCCCGCCGTCCGACTCCACGCAACGGCGGGCAGGCCCCACGTCGCGTACAAGCGCGCCGTGACTACCGACGGAAGCCACTGCGTCGGCTCGTAGTGGCCTTGAGCAAAGGGCGCCCAGGGGTCCACGGCTCCGAACCGCCCACCGTCGAGGAGGTACTGGCCGACCTTGAGGTGCAGCCAGGGGCTCGGATCGGAGACTGCACGAGTGGTCAGCGCCACGGCCGCCAGCACTGCGGCTGCGGCGAGTGTCCAGACGAAATCGGGCAAGCTCCGCATACGGGACGCGCGGAACATGGTCACCACCCTCGCGCGTCGGGAAGGTGCCGGGCAAGCGCAGGGTTAGTCCATCACCCGTTTGTCTGATCTCGGCGGTGCAAAGGTCTAGTCGTGAGTGGCTTGACAGGGGATTTGCCGGACCCCTGCAGATTGGGAGTCTTGCTGCCGCAGACGCCCGTCTGCCCACCCAGTTGGTCTCGAAAGGACTCACAGACATGACCAAGTTCGTTGCCAAGCTCCAGGCCCGCATCGCCACCCGCGAGCAGGGTGCCACCGCCGTGGAGTACGGCCTGATGGTTGCGCTCATCGCCATCGTCATCATCGCCGCCGTCACCCTCCTGGGTGGCAACCTCAAGAGCCTCTTCAACACCGTCGCCACCTCCGTCTGACGACGCCTATCGCCAGACGCGACCGACAGCACGGGTAGTCCGGGCTGCACTTCGAAGGGAGATGCAAGTGTCGAAGTTCATCGCGCGGTTCACGGTTCGTGACGAGCAGGGTGCGACGGCCGTCGAGTACGGCCTCATGGTCGCCCTGATCGCCATCGTGATCATTGCCGCGGTCACCCTTTTGGGTGGCAACCTCAACAGCCTGTTCAACACGGTCGCCACGAGCGTCTGAGACTGACCAGCGGCATCGACGGGTCGTTTGCCGCGCACCACGAGGAGAGGGTCATGCACGATTGCAGCAGCACTGACGGTCTCGTCCACGACGAGATCCTGCAGGGCGTTTCCTCTTGGGGTCTCCTGGTGCGCGGTCTCCGCGGT
>NZ_JBHUYG010000111.1:0-13554 GCF_042668795.1 Pedococcus sp. NPDC057267
AGGTGTCTCGAAGACCGTCAGCACGTGGTCCTGCTGTTCTGGGCCCAGCGCGACGAAGTCGGCTCCACCCTCCTCGTTGGCCGTGCGGTCGTGCGGTGGTGCGGTGGTGCGGTGGTGCGGTGCGCGGGGTCAGTGACCCATCGCCGGCGGGGCGACCACGGCCGCCTCACCGGCGGCGCGGTCGGCCTGGTCGGCCTTGCCCCGCTCGGAGTACGCCGATCCGCCGCGGAGCTCGACGTGGGGCAGGAACAGCATCACGAGGAAGCCGACCACCATGACGCCGGCCCCGACGAGGAACACCAGGTCCATCGAGTCCGAGAAGCCCTGGAGGAACGGCTTGGCGAGCCGGGCGTCGAGCGAGTTCAGGAACGAGGAGTCCTTGAGCACGCCGGTCCCGGAGGCACTGCCGCCGGAGGCCTGCGCCGCCTGCATCTGCTTGGCGAACGCCGCGTTGGCCGGGTCCTTGAGCGCCGCCTGGAACTCCGGCGTCGGGACGGCCTTCTGCAGGGCGGAGGCGATCTTGTCCCCCACGGTCGAGAACAGGATCGACAGGAAGACCGCGGTGCCGAGCGTGCCGCCGATCTGGCGGGTGAAGGTGGCCGAGGAGGTGGCGACTCCGATCATCCGGGGCGACACGGCATTCTGGACGGCCAGGGTGAGCGGCTGGAAGTTGAAGCCGAGACCGAGGCCGAAGAACACCATCACGATCATCGTCTGCCACAGCGGGGTGTCCGCGTGGACGTAGTGGAAGACGAACAGCGCCACGGCGAGCAGCGCGGCGCCCATGATCGGGAACCGGCGGTAGCGGCCGGTGCGGCTGATGATCTGCCCGGACAGGATCGAGCCGAACATGATGCCGAGCGTCAGCGGCAGCAGGAGCAGGCCGGCCTTGGTGGGCGAGGCGCCCTTGACGATCTGCAGGTAGAGCGGCAGGCACGCGAGGCCGCCGAACATGGCCATGCCGATGAGGACCGACGCCCCCGAGGCCACGGCGACCGTGCGGTTGGTGAAGAGGGTCAGGGGCAGCAGCGCCTCGTCCTTCATGGCCCGCTCGACGAGCAGGAACGCCACGATCCCGAGGGCGCCGACGACGAAGCAGGCGATCGAGCGACCCGAGCCCCAGCCCCAGTCACGGCCCTGCTCGGCGACGAGCAGCAGCGGCACGAGGCCGACGGACAGGGTGACGGCGCCCCACCAGTCGATGCGGTGGTCGAGGCGGGTGTGGTTGAGGTGCAGGGTGCGGGCGACCACGAGCAGGGCGGCGACCCCGATCGGCACGTTCACGAGGAAGACCCAGCGCCAGCCGGAGATGCCGAGCAGGGTGGTCTGGCCGGCGAAGAAGCCGCCGATGACCGGGCCGAGGACGCTCGAGGTGCCGAAGACGGCAAGGAAGTAGCCCTGGTACTTGGCGCGCTCCCGCGGCGGGACGATGTCGCCGATGATGGCCAGCGCCAGCGAGAACAGGCCGCCCGCGCCGAGGCCCTGGAAGGCGCGGTAGAACGCGAGCTGGAGCATCGACTGCGACAGGGTGCAGAGCATCGAGCCGATGACGAAGATCGTGATGGCGGCCGAGAAGAACTTCTTGCGGCCGTAGATGTCGGAGAGCTTGCCGTACAGCGGCGTGACGATCGTCGACGTGATCAGGTATGCCGTCGTGGCCCAGGCCTGCTGGTCCAGGCCCTTGAGGTCGTCGGCGATGGTCCGGATCGCCGTGGCGACGATGGTCTGGTCGAGTGCGGCGAGGAACATGCCCATCATCAGGCCGACGAGGATCGTGACGATCTGCCGGTGGGTGAGGGCGCCGCTGTCCTGCGGTGTGGTGGCGGGTGCTGCCATGGGTGTCAGTGCTCCGTGGTGGACGTGGTGGACGTGGGTGAGGAGAGGTGCGACCGCTCGAGGGCGGCTGTGAAGCGTTCGAGGTGGTCGGCGAACTGGCTTGCCTCCTGGGCGGTCCAGCCCTCGAGCAGCTGCTCGAACCAGGCACTGCGCTGCTCCTGGATCCTCGCGAGCAGGTCGTGCCCGGCAGGGCTGAGCCGCACCACCTGCGCCCGGCCGTCCTCCGGGTCGCTGACCTTCTCGAGAAGGCCGTGGCTGACCAGGCTGCTCACCTGGCGGCTGGTGGTGGAGATGTCCGAGTGCACGCACTCGGCGAGCGCCGAGACGCGGCGCTCCTCGTGGGCGAGGTTGAACAGGACCGGGTAGGCCATGGTGTCCACCGCCGGGTGCATGCGCGGGGCGTGCTGGCGGACGGCCTTGAGCAGCTTGACCAGGCGGACCAGGTCGAGGCTGACCCGCTCGGTCGTGGCCCGGTCGAGCCGGTGGTCAGGGGTCGTCATCGGAACCTTCGTCGGGTGATACTTGTTTGCGGCACACAAGTATCCGTCCCGGAGGCGACGCGCGCAAAACGGGGTCGGCCGTTCGGCCGACCCCGGGGCCGGGACCCCTCAGGAGGTGAGGGTGAGGTTCTCCAGCACGCGCCGGGCGACGACCTCGTCGCCGTGCGCCGTGTAGTGGATGTCGTCGACGGTGCCGCGACCGGCGCTGCGCCGGGTGACGGCGTCCGTCGACAGCGTGATCGTGGTGAACACGTCCCGGGGGTCGCCGTCGTGGGCCACGCCGGAGAACAGCGGGATGCCCTTGGCCTGGCCGTCCTCACCGGAGTCGACCCACACGCCCGCCCGCCCCAGCACGGGACCGGTCACCTCGAGGATGACGACGTTGCCGGGTGGGATGGCGGCGCGCTCGGCGACGAGCTCGGGCAGCCGGGCGAACAGCTCCTCCATGACGATGGCCGCCGCGGGCGAGTCGAGGTCGCCGGGCCGGCCGAGGGCCTGGCGGATGTCCTGCTCGGCCACCCAGGCGGCGATGGTGTCGCGGCGCAGGGCGGCGACGGCCTCCGGGTCCTCGGTGAGCCCGCGCACCCGGCGCTCGGCGACCAGCTCCAGCTCGGAGACGAGCTTCGGGGCGCTCACCCCCGTGCGGTGCGCCGGGTCGCCGGCGACGACGTGGGCGATCTCGTCGCGTACCGTCCACCCCTCGCGCGTCGTCGCTCGGGTGAAGTCCTCGTCCCGGCAGCTGCGGCCGAGGTCGACCACCGCCTGGGTCGTCTGCTCGTACGCGGCGACCAGGCCGGCGAGGTCCTCGGGGGCTGCCGGGTGGAGTGGCATGTCCCCACCCTACTTAGGCTGTCGTCATGAGCACGTCCGCGTCCACGCCCGCCCGGCTGCCCACGCGCCTGCCGCTGTGGGTGCTGGCGGTGGCCGGACTCGTCGCCGCCCCCCTCGCGGCGGTCGTGGGGCAGGCCGCCAGCGCCCCGGTGGTCGCCGACCCGGGGGCCCTCGTGCGCTGGGGGGTCGTCTACGCCCGCGTCGTCCACGACGTGGCCGCCTCGGCGACCGTGGGGCTGCTGCTCCACGCGGCGTTCCTCGTGCCCGAGACGACCCGCACCCGGCGCCGCGAGACCGCCACCCGGCTGGCCGGCGTCGCCGCGGCCCTCTGGGCGCTGGCAGCGGTGGCCGGTGCGCTGCTCACCATGGCCGACTCGATCGGCACACCCCTGACCGACCCCGGCTTCCCCCAGCAGTTCACGACCTTCGCCTGGGAGTTCCTGCCCGTGCGGGTGGAGCTCATCACGGCGGGCGTCGCGCTCGTCGTGTGCGTGGGTGCGTTCGTCGCCACGAGCCGGGCGACGATGGCCTGGCTGTTCGCCCTCGCGGTCGGGGCACTGCTGCCGCTGGCGCTCGCCGGGCACGCGTCCGGAGCCACCGACCACTCCACCGCGGTGAACTCCCTCGCCGTGCACCTCGTCGCCGCCACGCTCTGGGTGGGCGGGCTGCTCGGGCTCGCCGTCCTCCGGCCCGTGCTCGGCCGCGACCTGGCCGCCACGGCCACGCGGTTCTCCGCGGTGGCCCTCTGGTGCTTCGTGGCCGTCGCGCTCTCCGGCATCCAGAACGCGTACCTGCGCGTGGGCGACCTCGGCAACCTCGGCACGCGCTACGGCGCGCTCGTCCTGGTCAAGACCCTGGCGCTCGTGCTTCTCGGCGTCGCCGGGTGGCGGCACCGCCGGGCGCTCCTGCCGCGGCTCGCCGGTGAGGGCGCGACCGCCGCCTTCGTGCGGCTCGTCCTCGCCGAGCTGGTCGTCATGGGGATCGCGTTCGGCACGGCGGTCGCGCTGTCCCGGTCCGCGCCGCCCGTCCCCGACGCCCAGGTGCCGTCCGCAAGCCGCTCGTTCATCCTCACCGGGTACCCCGAGCCGTCGGCCCTGACTGCCGCGTCGTGGGTGACCGCGTGGAGCACGGAGTGGATCTGGGTCGCCCTCGCGGCGCTCGCCGTCGGCCTCTACCTCGCCGGCGTGGTGCGGCTGCACCGCCGCGGGGACACCTGGCCGGTCCACCGCACCGTCCTGTGGGTGCTCGGCTGGGTCGTGTTCGTGTATGCCGTGTGCGGCGCCCCCGGCGTCTACGGCCGCGTGCTCTTCTCGATGCACATGGTGATGCACATGGTCGTCGCGATGCTCGTGCCGCTGCTGCTCGTCCCCGGTGCGCCAATCCTGCTCGCGCTGCGCACGCTGCCCGCCCGGCGCGACAAGACCTGGGGCCCGCGGGAGGTGCTGCTGCAGGTCGTGCACTCCCGGGCCATGCGGGTGCTGTCGAACCCCGTGGTGGCCGCGGCCCTGTTCTTCTTCAGCCTGGCGATCTTCTACTACTCGCCGCTGTTCGAGCTGGCCCTGCGCACCCACACCGGGCACGTGCTCATGCTGCTGCACTTCCTGCTCACCGGGTACCTGTTCGTCTGGGTGCTCGTGGGCGTCGACCCGGGCCCGAGGAAGTGGCCGCCGCTGATGCTGCTCGTGGTGCTGTTCGCGACGATGAGCTTCCACGCGTTCTTCGGCGTCGTGATGACGAGCAGCACCACCGTCCTGGCGCCGGACTTCTTCGAGACCCTCAAGCTGCCGTGGATGACCGACCCGCTGGGCGACCAGCGCCGGGCCGGCGCCATCGCCTGGGGCATCGGCGAGGTCCCGACCGTCGCGCTCACGTTGATGGTGGCCATCGCCTGGGTGCGGTCGGACCGGGCCGAGAGCCGGCGTCGCGACCGCCAGGCCGACCGCGACGGCGATGCCGAGCTCGCCGCGTACAACGCGCACCTGGCTCAGCTGCGCGACCGTGGACGAGGAGGTTCGCGATGAGGGTTGCAGTCGTGCAGGTCGGCTACGGCGACGCCGAGCCGGTGGCGGAGCGGGTGGCGCGGGTCGCCGCCGCGGTGCGGGCGCAGGCCGGCCACGACCTCGTCGTGCTGCCCGAGCTCTGGGCGCCGGGCGGCTTCGCCTACCGCGAGTGGCAGGACCGGGCCGAGCCCGTCGACGGCCCGGTGGGGCAGGCGATGTCGGCCGCAGCCAGGGACGCCGGCGTCGTCCTCCACGCGGGGTCGATCATCGAGCGTCCTCGCGGCGGCGAGGTCGGGCCCGACGGGCACGGGCTCTGGAACACCTCGCTCGTCTACGGTCCCGACGGCGGCCTGCTCGCGGCATACCGCAAGGTGCACCGGTTCGGCTTCGGTGCGGGCGAGCCCAAGCTCCTCGACGCCGGTCAGGACGTCGTCGTGGTCGACCTGCCGCTGCGCGACGGCGGCAGCGTGCGCGCCGGCCTGTCGACCTGCTACGACCTGCGCTTCCCCGAGCTGTACCGCCGGCAGGTCGACGCAGGCGCGACCCTCTTCGTCGTCCCGGCTGCGTGGCCGGCCGCGCGGGTGCGCCACTGGACGCTGCTCGCGCACGCCCGCGCAGTCGAGGACCAGTGCGTCGTGGTCGCGTGCAACACCGCCGGCACGCACGCCGGCACCGAGATGGGCGGCCACTCCCAGGTCGTCTCGGCCACGGGCGAGGCGCTCGCCATGGCCGGGACGGACGAGCAGGTGCTCAGCGTCGAGGTCGACCTCGACGCGGTCGCTGCCTGGCGCGAGCAGTTCCCCGTCCTGCAGGACCGTCGGCTGTGACGGCTGCGATGGCGCCGGATGCTGCGCCGGACAGGACGGCGCCGGACAAGGCACGTCGGGACGTGACAGGGCCGGACGCGGAAGCCGCCGCGGGGCCGGGAGACGGGTCGTCAGGCGGTCATGCGGCGGTGGCGCTCGGCCACGAGGTCGGCGCGGCGCAGCTCCATGAACGCCGTGTCAGAGCCACAGTCGTGGCAGACGACCATCGCGCTGTGCCCGAGGCCGATCACCTCGACGGCGTGCGGGTGACAGTCCTGGCCGGCCGCGTGCAGGTGGTCGCGGCGGTGCACCGCGCTGACCGTGCTCAGGGCGACGGGTGTCGTCGCGGCGTTGCTCCCCCTGTGCTTCATCGAAGACACCTCCTGAGTGTGATGACGAACCGCCGCCCCGCAGGGTTGCCGGTGTCGCCGAATCGTCACCTTCCCGGCGCCTGCCGAGGTGTCCATGACACCGCGTGGCACCGGCACCCGCGCGCTGCCGCGCCGCACCGTGACCGAATGCGTGAGGAGAGGACGGACCGTTGGGACCAGACGTGGACGGAACGGGCGTGGTGACGCGCACCCGGCTGCGGGCGCCGGAGCTGCGGGGTCGTGGCTGGCTGAACACCGGCGGCCGCGAGCTGTCGCTGGCCGACCTGCGCGGCCGCGTGGTCGTGCTCGACTTCTGGACGTTCTGCTGCGTGAACTGCCTGCACGTCCTGGACGAGCTGCGGCCGCTGGAGGAGAGGTACGCCGACTCGCTGGTGCTCGTCGGCGTCCACTCGCCCAAGTTCGAGCACGAGGCCGACCCGGACGCCCTCGCCGCCGCCGTGGAGCGGTATGCCGTGCACCACCCGGTCCTCGACGACCCCGAGCTGGTGACCTGGCAGGCGTACACCGCCCGTGCGTGGCCGACCCTGGTCGTCGTCGACCCGGAGGGGTACATCGTCGCGTCGATGTCCGGCGAGGGCCACGCCCACGGGCTCTCCGTCCTGGTCGAGGAGCTCGTCGAGGAGCACCGCGCGAAGGGCACGCTGCGCGAGGGGGACTCGCCGTACACCCCGCCACCCGCGCCGTCGACCGCCCTGCGCTTCCCCGGCAAGGCCGTGTCCCTCGACGACGGGTCGTTCCTCGTCTCGGACACGACCCACCACGACGTGGTCCACCTCGAGGCAGACCTGCAGACCGAGCGCCGACGCTTCGCCGACCACGAGGGGGACGGTCCCGGGCGGCTCAACGAGCCGCAGGGCCTGCTGCTCCTACCCGCGGACGTTGCCGGGCGCGTGGGCTACGACGTGGTGGTCGCGGACTCGGTCAACCACCAGGTCAAGGGCCTGCGCCTCGCCGACGGCGCGTGGACGCTGCTCGCCGGCACGGGGCGGCAGCTGAGGGAGCGGTCCGGCAGCGGTCCGGCCCTGCGCCAGGACCTCTCCACGCCCTGGGACGTCGCCTGGTACATCGACCGCGTCGTCGTCGCCATGGCCGGCACCCACCAGCTGTGGGCGCTCCACCTGGCCGCCGACCCGGCCGAGAACACCGTTGCCGTGCTGGCCGGGACGACGGCCGAGGGCATCCGGGACGGCGCCGCCGACGAGGCGTGGTTCGCCCAGCCGTCGGGGCTCGCCGCCTCGGCCGACGGGACCCGGCTGTGGGTCGCCGACTCCGAGACCTCGGCCCTGCGCTCGCTCGACCTCACCGACGACGGCTTCACTGTGACGACCCACGTCGGGGCCGGTCTGTTCGACTTCGGCCACCGCGACGGCGCTGCGGGGCAGGCCCTGCTGCAGCACCCCCTCGGTGTCACGGTCCTGCCCGACGGGTCGGTCGCGGTCAGCGACACCTACAACGGTGCGGTGCGCCGGTTCGACCCGGTGGCGGGGGAGGTGACGACGCTGGCGAACGGGCTGCGAGAGCCGTCCGACGCCGTCGTCGAGCGCACGGACGACGGTGAGACCCGACTGGTCGTCGTCGAGTCCGCCGCGCACGAGCTCGTCCGGATCCCGTTGCCCGACAAGGCGACCCGGGTCGACGGCCTCGCCCACCAGACGCAGCGGCCGCGCACCGAGCTGGCTCCCGGTCCGGTGCGCCTCGAGGTGACCTTCACCCCGCCGACCGGCCAGAAGCTCGACCACCGGTGGGGTGACCCGACCCGGCTCATGGTGTCGGCGACGCCCGAGGCCCTGCTGCGCGAGGGCGCCGGGAGCGCCCAGGGCCTGACCCGCGAGCTCGTCCTCGACCCCTCGGTCGTCGACGGCGTCCTGCACGTCTCGGTGCAGGCCGCCTCGTGCGACGGCGACCCCGTGACCGGTGAGGTGCCCGAGCACGCGGCCTGCCACCTCTATCAGCAGGACTGGGGCATCCCCGTCGTGCTCGTCGAGGGAGCGCCCGGCGCGCTCACGCTCGACCTGCGCGGCACCTCCTGACCGAGCCCGCGGTCGCCGCCGTGGCGGCATCCCCCGGTCGTCTGCGCGCAGACGTCCGTGTGCCTGCGCAGAGAGCAGATCCGCGCGCAGTGGGACGCGGGTGTGTGCGCAGACGAGCGGGCACGCAGCGCGCGGAGGTGTGTGCGCAGACGAGCGGGCACGGGTGGGGCGGGACGGCCGCACGGGCGTCCGCTCGCTGCCCTGCGCCTCACCCCGTGCGGCACTACGCTCGACGGAGCGGGTCAACCCTGGACCCGCCGGACCCCTGGAGTGAGCATGTACATCGGACTTGGGATCTTCCTGCTCGTCGTGGGCGCGATCATCACGTTCGCCTACACCGGTGACGCGAGCCTGGGCGGGGTGCTCAGTGTCCACGCCGTCGGCTGGATCTGCATCGTCGCCGGCATCCTGGCGATCCTCCTGTCGCTCGTCATGATGCGACGCACCACGGCCGGCGGCTACTCGGCCCGCCGGGTCAGCCACACGGACCCTGCGACGGGCACCCGCGTCGACGAGGTCGACGTCGACCGCGACAACCGTCTCTGAGCCGACCGGGCCTCGGCCCGGTCCCTCTCCCCCGAGGGCGGCACCACTGCACGTGGTGCCGCCCTCGGCGCGTCCGGTGTGGCCGCACATCGGGCTCGGTGGGGCGGGAGCCGGACATCGGACTGCGCACGGGGTGGGACCACGCCGCAACGCCGAAGGGCCGGACACCTCCCAGGAGGTGTCCGGCCCTTCGCCGTGGTGCGCGGGTGCGTCAGAAGGCGCTCTCGGGCACGTCCATCAGCGCGTTGTCGGTGGCCTCGGCGATCGCCCGCTCGGCCGCGAGCTTCGGCAGGACGGTGCGCGCGAAGAACGACGCCGCGGCGACCTTGCCCTCGTAGAAGTCCCGGTCCTTCGCGGAGGCCTCGCCCGACTGCAGGGCGCGGTTCGCGACCTCGGCCTGGCGCAGCAGGAGCCAGCCGATGACGAGGTCGCCGGCGCCGAGGAGCAGTCGGGTCGTGTTCTGGCCGACCTTGTAGAGGTTGGCGAGGTCGCCACCCTCCTGGCGCGGGTCGGACTTCATGAGCTCTCCGACCATGAACCCGAGGATGCCCTGGACGTTCTCGAGCGCCTGCCCGAGCAGCTCGCGCTCGCGGTCGAGCGCACCGCCGTCGGCGCCGAGGTCCTTGGCGAACTCCTGCACCTGCATCGCGATGTGGGTGAGCGCCTGGGCCTTGTCCTTGATGATCTTGCGGAAGAAGAAGTCCAGGCCCTGGATCGCCGTCGTCCCCTCGTACAGGGTGTCGATCTTGGCGTCGCGGATGTACTGCTCGATCGGGTAGTCCTGCAGGAAGCCGGAGCCGCCGAGGGTCTGCAGCGACTCCTGGCCGAGGAGCACCCAAGCGCGCTCGGAGCCGACACCCTTGACGATCGGCAGCAGCAGGTCGTTGACGCGCTCGGCGAGCTCGGCCCGGCTGCCCTTGGCGAGCTCCTCCGAGCCGGCCTCGAGCAGTGCCTGGTCGACCAGGTCCTGCTGGGTCGCGGTGTAGATGACGAGCGCACGCAGGCCCTCGGCATACGCCTTCTGGGTCATCAGCGAGCGGCGCACGTCCGGGTGGTGGGTGATGGTGACGCGCGGCGCGGTCTTGTCGCCCTGCTGGGTCAGGTCGGCGCCCTGCACCCGCTGCTTGGCGTAGTCGAGCGCGTTGAGGTATGCCGTGGAGAGCGTCGAGATCGCCTTGGTGCCCACCAGCATGCGGGCGTGCTCGATGACGCGGAACATCTGCGCGATGCCGTCGTGCGTGTCGCCGAGCAGGGTGCCGACGGCCGGCTCCTTGTCGCCGAAGGTGACCTCGCAGGTCGTGGAGACCTTCAGGCCCATCTTGTGCTCGACGTTGGTCACGTAGGCGCCGTTGCGCTCGCCCAGCTCACCGGTCTCGAGGTCGACGTGGAACTTCGGCACGATGAACAGCGACAGGCCCTTGGTGCCCGGGCCGGCGCCCTCGGGCCGGGCGAGCACGAAGTGCACGACGTTGTCGGTCATGTCGGACTCGGCCGAGGTGATGAACCGCTTGACGCCGGTGACGTTCCAGGTGCCGTCCTCGTTCTGCACCGCCTTGGTGCGGCCGGCGCCCACGTCCGAACCCGCGTCGGGCTCGGTGAGCACCATCGTGCAGTGCCAGCCCTTCTCGATGATCCAGCGGGCCAGCTTCTTCTGCTCGTCGTTGCCGAGCAGGTAGAGCAGCTTGCCGAAGGAGTAGGACGCCGCGAACATCGCGATCGCCGGGTTGGCGCCGAGCACCATCTCGTTCATGGCCCACTTCAGGCTGGGCGGCACCACGGTGCCGTCGAGCTCACCGGGGACGTCGACGTTCCAGAACCCGGAGTCGATGTAGGCCCGGTAGCTCTTGGTGAACGACTCGGGCATCGTCACCGAGCAGGTCGCGGGGTCGTAGACCGGCGGGTTGCGGTCGGCGTCGGCGAAGGACGCGGCGAGCTCGTTCTCGGAGAGCCGCGCGACCTCCTTGAGCATCTCGCGGGCGGTGTCTGCGTCGACCTCGGCGTACGGACCGCTGCCCAACACCTCGCCGCGGCCGAAGACCTCGAAGAGGTTGAACTCGAGGTCACGCAGGTTGCTCTTGTAATGGCCCATCCCGGGGCACCTCCACGCTCGGAACGTCGGTGTTCCGGCCATTACCAGCCGGTAACTTCCATGGTGCTACTCGCCAGTAGGGAATGCAACCCCGACGAGGGTGACCTCAGCCGCTCGGACGAGGACCGCGTGCGACGAGGGGAGGCCGACCCGGGTTGACCGGCGTAGCGTCGTGTCGTGACCGAGGAGCTGTCGTACGAGGTGGTGGACCGGCTGCCCGACGGGGTGGAGCTGCGGCGGTACCCCGCCCACGCGGTGGCGGAGGTCACGGTGCACGGGTCGCTCGGCGGCGCAGGCAACCGTGCCTTCGCGTCGCTGTTCGCCTACATCAGCGGCAGTAACCGGCCCAGGGCGAAGGTCGCCATGACAGCCCCCGTCGTCCAGCAGTCGGCCGGTCGGGGCGAGCGCGTGGCCATGACGGCGCCGGTGGTCCAGGAGCAGTCACGCGAGCCGGGCCCAGGGTCCTCGGACGAAGGGGGAGCCGGCGAGCGGTCCTTCACCGTCGCCTTCGTCCTGCCCGCCGACGTGACCGAGCAGACGGCACCCGAGCCCACGGACGACCGCGTCCGCCTGCGCACCGTGCCGCCCTCCCTGGCGGCTGCGATCCGGTACTCCGGCCGGTGGACGGAGTCGGGGTACGAGAAGCACCGCGACCGGCTGCTCGCATCGGTGTCCGCGGCCGGCCTGTCTCCGGCCGGGGCGCCGCGCTGGCTGCGCTTCGACCCGCCGGTCAAGCCGTGGTTCCTGCGCCGCAACGAGGTGGTCGTGGACGTCACCAAGCCCGACGGGACCGGCACGAGCGGCTGAGGCGCGCCCGCGCCGGGCCCACCCGGCATACTTCCGCGGGTGGACGACGACAGCCGAAGCCAGCCCGCACCCGCAGGCAGCGACACCGCGGCCCCCGAAGGGCGCACTGGCGCGCAGGGGGAGGCGGGCGCGGTGGCGCAGGCGCGCGCGGACCTCGCCGCCGGCCGGGAGTGGCGGGCCCGCGAGCGGCTCGTCGCCCACCTCGCCGAGACGTACGACCCCGCGGCCCTGGAGCTGCTCGGGGAGGTGCAGTACGCCATGCGCGACCTGCCCGCGGCGGGTGCGGCCTGGTTCGGCACGGGTCGCCGGGGCGAGGACGTCGACGCGGCCATCGACGCGTGGCGCGAGCAGTACTCCGACCACTTCCCCGCGATGTGGCTGAGCCTGCCCGCGCCGGTGCGCGAGCACGAGGGGAACAAGCGCGTGGACGCCCTGCGGCGGCGCGCTGCCGCCGTCCCGGCACCGGGCGCCGAGGCGCCGCTGCCCGTGGAGACCGAGGCGACGGGCGGGTTCGACGCCGCGGTCGTCGTCGCCCTCGTGCTGGCCGGGCTGTTCGTCGTGTGCGCCGTGATCGGCTTCGTCACGGTGCTCATGTGGCTGGTGCCCTGACCCGGGCCGAGCTCGTCGCCGAGCTCGCCGCGGGTGTGCCGGCCGGCGACGGACGCGACTGCGTCCGGGTGGGCGTCGACGGTGCCGACGGTGCCGGCAAGACGGTTCTCGCCGGCGAGCTGGCCGCCGCGCTGTGCACACTGGGGCGCAGTGTGGTCCAGGTGTCGGCGGACGACTGGCACCAGGTGCGCGAGCTCCGCCACGCACGGGACCGGCACTCGCCAGAGGGGTTCTGGCTGGACTCCTACGACTACCCGCGGCTGCGGGCCGAGGTCCTCGAGCCGCTCGGCCCGGGCGGCTCCCGGCGGTACCGCGCGCGGGGGCACGACCTCGCGTCCGACGCCGTGCTCGAGCAGGGCTGGCTGGTCGCGCCGCCGGGGTCGGTGCTGGTCCTCGACGGCCTCTTCCTCCAGCGCGAGGAGCTCGAGGGGTGCCTGGACCACGTGGTGTGGCTGCAGGTGCCGTTCGAGGAGACGGCGAGGCGGATGGCCGCGCGTGACGGCAGCCCGCCCGACCCCACGCACCCCGCTCTGCGGAGGTACGTCGAGGGGCAGCGCACCTACTTCGCCGAACGCACCCCCTGGGCGAGGGCGGACGTGGTCGTGGACAACTCCGACTGGGCGCATCCGTTCGTGGTGGACCCCGTCCACGTGCCGGGCCCCACTGTGGGAGGGAACGCGGGACCGGTCGTCAGAAGCTGAGCGGCTCCCCGTCGAGGAAGTTCGTGAAGTCGTCGGTGGCGTTGAGGTCGACCCAGGCCTGGGATGCCCCCGGCAGTACCGCCTCCTGCACGCTCGCCCGACCGGCACCGAGTGAGTCGGTGCTGAGGTACCCGGCGATCCCGTGGCAGTCCGCGTCGCCGGGGAGGAGCTGGATGACCCGGATCGCGTACGTGGTGTCGGGACTGGCCCCCGTGACCGACACGGACACCACGAGCTTGCCCGACGCCGCCCGGGTGACCACCGCCTGGCCGACCGGCGTCGGGCGGTCGCCGTCGACCATGAGCCCGTCGCAGTTGCGGTTCGTCCTCGTCAGCACGACCTTCTGCGCCGGCGTCGCCGCGGGGGGGTGGGCGCCCCCGGCGGGCGGCGCCCCCGCCCCCCCCGCG
>NZ_JBHUYG010000112.1:0-13424 GCF_042668795.1 Pedococcus sp. NPDC057267
CGGCGCCCACCTCAACACCCCGGTGGCGCCGAATGACCCGCGTCGGACCAGCAGTGGGTGGGCCCCGCCGGCCCGCACCCGGCGGGGCCCTTCCGTGGGCCGGGACATGCAGGAGCGCCGCGACGCCGTTGTCGCGGGGCTCCTCGGACGGGTGCTCAGGGCATCCGGTCAGCTCACTTGAAGCTGACCTGCACCTGGAGCTCGTTGCCGCCGTCCGCGGACTTGTTCACCTTCATGACGGTGCCGGAACCGGCGACCTTCGTGGAGTTCCACGGGTTCGTGGCGTCCCAGTAGGCGTTCGGGTTGCTGTCGTCGAAGGTCGGGATTCCCGGCCGCGACGGCACCGTGGTCGGGACGCCGTTGCGGTGGAAGGTCACCGCGTCGGTGGCCTCGAGGCCGAAGGTGGCGTCGAACGGCTGGCGACGGTTGCCCAGGAGCTTGCCCCCGGGGAAGGTGACCGGGGCCGGACGTGCGTCGACGGGGAGCACCTCACCGCCACCGGGGTGGCCGCTGGTGTTGTTGTCGCTGTACTGGCCGTCGATGTACCAGACGAGCATGCCGTTCTGGTACGGGAAACGCTCCACCCAGTCGGGCTTGGTGTTCGCCCAGCCGAAGTTGTACGGGCCGGTCTGCAGGGTCTTGTCATAACCGGTGTACGTGCGGTTCTCGGCGATGTAGTAGTGGCTGGCCTGCAGCGAGGTCGAGCCACCCATGCGGGTGAAGCCCTTGGCCGTCCAGCCGTTGTCGCCCGACTCCACGTCGTCGGTGAAGACCGGCGCGCCGTCAGCGCTCACCGTGATGTCGTCCACGAACGGGCCCTCGTAGCGGAGGCCGCCGTCGGTGGCGTAGCGGAAGCGGAACTGGACGCTCTTGCCGGCGTACGGCGTGAGGTCCCAGGTCTGCTGCGCCCAGGGCGTCATGGCCTCGTTGTCGACCGGTCCGCTGATCGGCGAGCCGAGCTGGTTCCAGTTGCTGCCGTCGGTGCTGACCTCGGCGTAGAGGTAGTCGTAGCCGTACTCGATGTTGTACTGCAGCCACGCCGAGACCGAGCCGGAGGTCTTGCCGGTCAGGTCGACCGTGCGGGTCAGCGTGTTGTTGAGGCTGTCGTCCGCACCGCCCCACCACTCCGTCGAGCCGCCGTGCGGCGTGTTGTAGTCGGTGGTCACCGTCTTGTCCGGGAGCGTCGTGATGAGCGCCTGGTAGTCGGACCGGCTCGCCGGCTTGTCGGCCGGGCCGAGCTTGACGGTCGAGTCCTGGCCGTACGGGACGACCTTGTAGTCGAGCCAGCCGAGCTGCAGCTTCTCCCACGGGCCCATGTAGCCGGGCGTGGTGCCGATCGAGTCGGTGCCGTGGTTGAGCCAGGAGCCGCCTGACATCAGCGTCCAGAAGCCGGTGCCGTTGTCGCCGCCCTGGGTGTCGTACAGGTCCGGCAGGCCGAGGTCGTGGCCGAACTCGTGGGTGAAGACGCCGAGGCCACCGTTCTCGGGCTCGGTGGTGTAGTCACCGATCCACAGTCCGGAGCTGCCGAGCGGCACGCCCCCGAGCTTGTTGAAGTCCGGGCCGGTCTTGCCCTGGTCGGTCGAGAAGGCGTACCAGCGGTGCGACCAGATGGCGTCCTCGCCCTGGGCGCCCCCACCGGCCTCCTCGCCCTCTCCGGCGTGGATCGCCTGGAAGTGGTCGATGTAGCCGTCGGGCTCGTTGAAGTTGCCGTCGCCGTCGTAGTCGTAGCGGTCGACCTTGTCGAACTGCTTGAGGTAGTCGGCGATCTGGGCGTCGGTCTTGCCCTGGGCCTTCTGGTCGTCGTACCAGGCGGACGCGGTGTCCTTGATGTAGTTCCAGTAGCCGTCGGACTCGCTGGTGCCGTCACCCTTGACCGGGTTGTGGCCGTAGCGGGACTCGTTGTACGGCACCGTCACCCAGTCGGAGACGTCACCCTTGGCGGCGAACCGGCCGTTGGACTGCTTGGCGTAGAAGTCCTTGAACGACTCACCGTCGCCGAACATCATGTCCAGGTAGTGCTGGCGGTCGTAGTTGCTGCTCCACGCCGTCGAGTTGTCGTCGGTGCTGTTGCCGTCCCAGTTGCGGTCTGGCTGCGGGATGTTGTTGTGCACCGGGCCGGCAGTGCCCCCGGTGCGCGGGTCGACCTTGTCACCGAAGTCGGTGAGGATCGTGAAGATGTCCTCCTCACGCTCCACGGGGTAGGACACGTAGCGGTCCTGGGATGCCTTGCTTCCCTTGGGAGCCTTGGCGTTCCCCTTCACCTTGATGACGCGCTGCCCGCCGCGGGTCTCGGTCGTGGCCTCGCCCTTGAGGAGCTTCTCCACCGCCTCCTTGCGCAGCGCGCGCTGGGCGTCGCCCAGCGGGTTCGGCAGGTCGTGCGACCGGTTGGCGGCCTTGGGCTCGTTCGCCGTCGGGGCAGGGGTTGCCTGCGCCGGCGCCGTCGCGACACTCAGGGCGACTGCCGCGGTGGCAGCGCCCGAGATGACGCTCAGATGACGTCGTTTCACGGATCCTCCAGTTTTGATTTGTGTGTTTTGCGCCCCTTCGGCACACACAAGGGCGAGCCAAACACGGCGGGACGGACGAGACCTAGACCCCTCCTGTTAAGGAGTTCGTAAATTTGTGACCGATCGGTCGAGAATCCACGGGCGTCCGCGGGCGCTTGCCTCCGTTTGGTTGCACTGGAGGACCAACTTCGTTGCGCAATGCAACCACTATGCGATGCGCCGGGGCCCGACCCGCCTGCTCCCCCGCCGTGGCACGAGCCTGCTCCTAGGATGCCGCCATGACCGAGCAGCCCAGCCCGTCCTCGCCCGCACCCGAGACGACCGCGCCGTACGGCACGGGCGTGCAGGCGGCGCCCCAGCGTCGCGTGCGCATCCCGCACCTGCAGGCGTGGAAGGAGGAGGGGCGCAAGTGGGCGATGCTCACCGCCTACGACATGTACTCGGCCGAGATCTTCGACGAGGCCGGCATCCCCGTGCTCCTCGTGGGGGACTCTGCCGGCAACAACGTCTACGGCTTCGAGACCACGGTGCCCGTCACGGTCGACCACCTCGTCCCGCTCGTCCGCGCGGTCACCTCGGCGGCCCGGCACGCCATGGTCGTGGCGGACCTGCCCTTCGGCTCCTACCAGGCGAGCCCGCAGCAGGCGCTGGCCACCGCGACCCGCTTCATGAAGGAGGGACTGGCGCACGCTGTGAAGCTCGAGGGCGGGGCCGCGATGGTCCCGGAGGTCGAGCTCCTCGTCCGCGCGGGCATCCCGGTCATGGGGCACATCGGCTTCACCCCGCAGAGCGAGCACGTCCTCGGCGGCTACAAGGTGCAGGGACGTGGCGACGCCGCCGACCGGCTGGTCGACGACGCCGTGGCGCTGGAGCGGGCCGGCTGCTTCGCCGTCGTCATGGAGATGGTGCCCGCGCCCCTGGCCGCACGGGTCACGGAGGTCCTCGGCATCCCCACCATCGGCATCGGCGCGGGTCCGGACTGCGACGCGCAGGTGCTCGTCTGGCAGGACATGGCCGGCCTGCGCGGCGGCAAGGCACCGCGCTTCGTCAAGAAGTACGCCGACCTCCGTGGCGACCTCGGCCGGGCCGCGCAGGCGTATGCCGCGGACGTCGCCTCGGGCGCGTTCCCCGCCGCGGAGCACTCGTTCCCGGAGTGACGCCACCGGCCTGAGGGGCGACCGGTGCCCCGACCCTCCGTGTCCGCAGGGGCCCTCGAAGTCCTGCAGCGGTAGGACCCACAACGGGGCCGGGAACGGCTACCGTCGCCGCGTCCGGTCCCGAACCGGGGGCCGCCACCCGTATGGAGGAACCGTGCCTGTGCGTCGTCACCACCTCGCAGCCCTGGCGGCCGTCGCCGTCACCGGGCTCGCCACGACCCTGGCCGTCGCCGCCCCGGCGTCGGCGACCAAGACCACCCCCGGGACCACGACCGGCACGGCCTCGGTCTTCATGGTCAACCCGGTGCAGTCCTCCGGCGACGAGTCCCTGACCGACCAGAACGACTCCGACGCCGCCGTCCCCGCCAGCGCGTACGCCACCGTCCAGCTGCGCAACCTCGACGGGTCTGGTTACCTGCGCGGCAAGTGGGTGACGGTCGAGTCCGCCACGGGCACACCGGCATTCAGCTCGACCAACACGTTCATGTACACCCGACACCAGGACCAGTTCGAGCAGGTGATGGGCTACTTCTGGGTCAACCAGGCGCAGGAGTACCTCCAGTCGCTCGGCTTCGGGTCGACCCTGCCGGGCATCGTCAACCAGCCGTTCGACGTGAAGATCGACCAGTACGGCGGCGACAACAGCTACCAGACCGACAAGCCGTACCGGATCCGTCTCGGCAAGGGCGGCGTGGACGACGCCGAGGACGCCGAGGTGATCGTCCACGAGTACGGCCACGCGGTCCACGCCTCGCAGGTCCCCGGCTTCGGCAGCTCGCTCGACGCCGGAAGCATCGGCGAGGCCTTCGGCGACTACTTCGGCGTGTCCGTCGGGCTCGCCGCGGCCAAGCAGTACGGCTGGCCGGTCAAGGCCGAGGAGGCCTGCCCGATGGACTGGGACTCCACGTCCTACACGAGCGCCCCGCACTGCATCCGGCGCTTCGACCGCAACCTGACCGTGGCGACCCGCAAGGGCGAGGTCCACTACGACGGCCAGATCTGGAGCCAGGCCCTGTGGGAGATCCGCAAGGGCTACGAGGCGATGGGCCGCCCCACGAGCGCGTGGGACACGACCATGATCGACGCCCAGTTCGACTTCGCCCCCGACACGTCGTTCTCCGCTGCCGCCAAGGCGGTCTACGACACGGCGCTGGCGCGTGACGGCGCGAAGGCCGCCGCCCTCGTCAAGGACCGGTTCGCCGCTCGGGGCATCACCTTCTGACCCAGGCCGGCCGTCCTTCGGGGCGGCCGGCCGCGCCGCGGTGCGCGGCGCGGCATACGGTGGCGCCATGACGCTGCGCATCGGGTACAAGGCCTCCGCAGAGCAGTTCGCTCCCCGCGAGCTGCTCGACTACGCCGTGCAGGCCGAGCAGGTGGGGCTGGACAGCGTGTGGATCTCCGACCACTTCCAGCCCTGGCGGCACCACGGCGGCCACGCCCCGTTCTCCCTCGCGTGGCTGGCCGCGCTGGGTGAGCGCACCGAGCGGGTGCAGTTCGGGACGTCCGTGATGACGCCGACCTTCCGGTACAACCCCGCCGTCGTGGCGCAGGCGTTCGGCACCCTCGGGTCGCTGTACCCGGGCCGGGTCGCCCTCGGCATCGGGACCGGCGAGGCGCTCAACGAGGTCGTCGTCGGGTCGGTGCACGAGTGGCCGGAGTTCAAGGAGCGCTTTGCCAGGCTGCGCGAGTCGGTGCGGCTCATGCGTGCGCTGTGGACCGGTGAGCGGGTCAGCTTCGAGGGCGACTACTACTCCCTCACCGACGCCACCGTGTACGACCGGCCCGACGAGCCGGTTCCGGTGTACGTCGCCGCAGGCGGCCCCCTCGTGGCCCGGTATGCCGGGCGCTCCGGCGACGGCTTCATCTGCACCTCGGGCAAGGGCGAGGAGCTCTACCGCGACCAGCTCGTCCCGGCCGTCGACGAGGGCCTGGAGAAGTCCGGACGCACCCGCGAGGACATCGACCGCATGATCGAGGTCAAGCTGTCGTGGGACCCCGACCGGGATCGGGCCGTCGCCAACTGCCGGTTCTGGGCGGCGCTGTCGCTCACGGCCGAGCAGAAGCACGGCACCAGCGACCCGCTCGAGATGGAGCGGCTGGGCGACGAGCTCTCCGACGAGCAGGTCGCGTCGCGGTGGATCGTCTCCGACGACCCCGAGGAGGTCGTCGAGGCGGTGCGGCCGTACGTCGACCTGGGCTTCGACCACCTGGTCTTCCACGCCCCGGGCGACGACCAGTCGCGGTTCCTCACCACCTTCGCCGAGCGGGTGCTCCCTGGCCTCCGGGAACTGGGCTGAGCGCCGGGTTCCGTTCCAGCGCAGGCGAATCTACGCTGGGCGCATGAGCGACGGACTGGAGGGCGAGCCCCGCACGCGGTGGTCGGAGGTGTCCGGCGGCATCGGTGCGGCCACGGCATACCAACAGCGCTTCGACGACCTGGCGGCCAGCGGGGTGGACATCCACGGCGAGGCCGCGTTCGTGGAGGCGCTGCTGCCGCCGCCGGCCCGCGTCCTCGACGCGGGATGCGGCACCGGGCGCGTGGCGACCCAGCTCACCGCCCTGGGGTACCTGTGCGTCGGGGTTGACGCCGACGCCGACATGATCGCGGTGGCGGAGCAGCGCGACACCAAGACGCGCTGGGTCCGCCAGGACCTCAGCCGGCTGCAGCTGCGCAGCCAGGCCTTCGACGTCGCCGTGCTCGCCGGCAACGTCGTGCCCCTGCTCGCACCGGGCACGCTCCTGCGGACCATGGAGCGGGTCGCGGCCCACCTGCGACCGGGCGGGCTCGTCGTGGCAGGGTTCGGGCTCGACGCCGCCCACCTGCCCCAGGGCTGCCCCGTCACGCCCCTCGAGGAGTACGACCGCGCCTGCGCGGTCGCCGGACTGTCGGTCGGGCCTCGCTTCGCGACGTGGGACAAGCAGGTGTGGCGCCCGGACGCCGGCTACGTCGTCGCGGTCAACCACCTCGACGACTGAGGCGGTCGCTGCCCGGGCGGGGCCGGTGGCGGGGTCAGTCCTCGCCCTCCTCCCACTCCTTGTCCGCGGCGTCCCAGGCCTCCGTCTTCTCGCGGGCGGTCTGCAGCGCGCGGGACGCGGCGTCCTGGCTGTCGTAGGGGCCCATGAGGTTCGCGCCCTGGCTCTTGTCCTCGTCGGTCTCCACCTGGCCGGTGTCGACGTTGTACCAGTAAGCCATGGGGTGACCTCCCACTCGACGGATGCGGTGACGTCCCTAGACTCCACCGTATGCCGTTGACGTACGCAAGCGTGGCGCCCGGCGTGGTGTCGCCACGTCGTCCGGTGCCGGCCTCGATCGCCCGCCCCGAGTACGTCGACCGACCCCAGCCGCGGCGCGACCTCGACGGCGACGTCAAGGACGCGGAGACCATCGAGAGGATGCGGGTCGCGGGCCGGATCGCCGCGCAGGCCATGGCAGCCGCGGCCGAGGTCATCGCCCCCGGGGTCACCACCGACGAGATCGACCGGGTCGGGCACGAGTTCCTCATGGACCACAAGGCCTACCCCTCGACGCTGGGCTACCGCGGCTTCCCGAAGTCGCTGTGCACCAGCGTCAACGAGGTCATCTGCCACGGGATCCCGGACAGCCGTCCCCTCGAGGACGGCGACATCGTCAACATCGACATCACCGCCTACGTCGACGGCGTGCACGGCGACACCGACGCCACCTACCTGTGCGGGGACGTCGACGAGGAGTCGCGGCTCCTCGTCGAGCGCACGCGCGAGGCCCTGGCGCGCGGCATCAAGGCCGCCCAGCCCGGCCGCTCCGTCAACGTCATCGGGCGCGTGATCGAGAGCTACGCCCGGCGCTTCGGCTACGGCGTCGTGCGCGACTTCACCGGCCACGGGATCGGCCGGTCGTTCCACAGCGGACTGGTGATCCCGCACTACGACGCGGCACCGGCGTACGACACCCTCATCGAGCCGGGGATGACGTTCACCATCGAGCCCATGCTCAACCTCGGCACGCACGAGTGGGAGATGTGGGACGACGGCTGGACCGTGGTGACCCGCGACCGCCGGCGCTCGGCGCAGTTCGAGCACACCATCCTCATCACCGACAGCGGCAACGAGATCCTGACCCTGCCGTGACGCGCGGCGACACCCCGACCCGCCGTGACGCACGGCGACCGCAAGGAGGCGGACACATGGCCAAGCACGGACTCCCCCTCGGCATCGACGTGGGCGGCAGCGGCATCAAGGGCGCACCCGTCGACCTCGACGAGGGGACGTTCGCCGCGAAGCGGATGCGCATCGACACCCCGGTGCCGTCCACGCCCGACGCCATCGCCGACGTCATCCACGGCATCGTCGACCACTTCGACGAGGTGCGCGGCGACTCCCCCATCGGCATCACCATGCCGAGCGTCGTGACCCACGGGATCGTCCGCAGCGCCGCCAACATCGACAAGTCGTGGATCGACTTCGAGGGCGAGAAGCTGTTCGAGGCCAAGCTCGGCCACGACGTCGTGCTCGTCAACGACGCGGACGCCGCCGGTGTCGCCGAGCTCCACTACGGGGCCGCCAAGGGCCAGAAGGGCCTAATCGTCATGACGACCCTGGGCACCGGCATCGGCAGCGCGCTGATCTACGACGGCGTGCTCATCCCCAACTCCGAGCTGGGCCACCTCGAGATCGACGGCCACGACGCCGAGACGCGTGCCGCCTCCTCGATCAAGGACAAGGAGGGGCTGAGCTACCCGGAGTGGACCAAGCGCCTGCAGCGGTACTACAGCCACCTCGAGGCGCTGCTCTGGCCGGACCTCATCGTCGTCGGTGGCGGCGTGTCCAAGGACCACGAGGAGTTCCTGCCCCTGCTGAAGCTGAAGACCCCGATCGTGCCGGCCAAGCTGGAGAACAAGGCCGGCATCATCGGGGCCGCCTGGCTGGCCGCCCACAAGTAGGCGGTTCCCGGCCCGGGCCCAGCAGAGCCCGGGGCTCCGCGGCCCGGGGTCCGATGGGCCCGGCTCAGCGCATCGCGACGAGGTCCTGCAGGAGCAGGGCCTGGCGCCGGGTGAAGAGGTCGGCGCCCAGCCTCGTCCCCACCACCAGCGCGACGACGCCGAGCGCCGGACCGACCACCAGGGCGGCCCAGGCGGCCCACTCCCAGCCGTACCAGGCCGCGACCCCGAGGCCCAGGGCGGGCAGCGACAGGGCGACCACCGCACCGCCGCAGACCGTCTGCACCGCCATGGTCACCCCCACCGAGCCCGGGCGGGAGCTGAACGGGTTCTCGCCCGGCGGCGGCACGGCATACTGCTTGACCGCGCTGGTCACGCACGCGACGGCGAACCCGTTGAGCACCAGGGCGACCGCGACGCCGAGGGTGGCCGGCAGCAGGCGCCACGGGCCGCCGACGAGCGGCCCGAGCAGGGTGTAGAGCGGGATGCAGGCGGTCGCCATCACCGCCGACGGGAAGAGCCGGCCGAGCCGGTCGGCGACGGGGTCCATGCCCGCGCTGACGTGCATCCAGAACGCGGTGGAGTCGTACCCGACGTCGTTGTGCTGCCCCCAGCCGATGAGGTATGCCGAGACGAGCGGCATCGCGACGAGGGCCAGGTCGGAGTGCTTGGCCAGCCCGGGGAACAGCAGTGCCGCCGGCATGAGGATGGTCATGAGGGCGGGGACGTTGAACCGGGGGTCCCGCACCCAGTAGGTCCCGGCGCGCGCGGCGACGGCACCGAGCGGGGTGGCGGGCAGGCGACCGAACAGGCCCAGCCCGCGGTGGCCGCCTCCTCCACCGCCGGTGCTGCGGGGGTTGCGCAGGACCGACGTCAGCAGCCGTTCCCACGCGACGAGGAGCACCGCGGTCCAGGCCAGGGCGAGGGCGAGCAGGCCGAGCGACGGCACCCAGTGCCCGGCCGCCGCTGCGGCAGGTGCCCCCCAGGCCCAGCCGAGCGGCGTCCACGCGAGGACGTCGGCGACCCGCCGGGTCGTCCCTGCGCTGATGCCCCCGTTGCCGAGGCTCGCCGCGAGCGGCCCGACGGCCAGGAGCACCACGAGGCCGCCGACACCGGCGATGTCGCGGCCCCGACGGCTGGCGAGGACCGCCGCCGCGGCGGCGGTGACGATGCGGCTGAGCAGCACGCACCCGAGGAGGGCCAGCGGGACCGCGACGAGGGCGACGAGCAGCGATCCCACGCCGAAGGAGCTGGCCACGACGGCCCCGACGCCGAGCAGCAGGGTCGCCAGGCCGGGCAGCCCCACGAACCCGGTGACGACGAGACCGGCGGCGAGGGTGCGCTCGGGGACGGCGAAGGTGGCGAACCGCGCGGGGTCGAGGGTCGGGTCGGTGCCGAAGAGCACCACCGGGAGCACCGCCCAGCCGATCGCCAGCGCGGACCCGCCGACGAGCAGCACGGTCCTCAGCAGCTGGGGGTCGCCCGCGACGCGCACCCCCACGAGGCCGACCAGCGCGGCCAGGAGGAACCCGCCACCGTAGAGCACGCCGACGACGAGCCCGACGATGACGGCGGCACCGCGTCGCAGGCTGTTGCGCAGCAGCTGGAGCTTCAGTCGGACGAGGTGCGCAACCACGCGAGCCCCTCCACGTCCCCGGTCCCGCCGACCAGCTCGAGGAACCGGTCCTCCAGGCTCCGCCCGCCGCGGACCTCGTCGAGCGGACCGGCCGATCGCACGACGCCTCCGGCGAGGATGGCGACGTCGGTGCAGATCCGCTCGACCAGCTCCATCACGTGGCTGGACAGGACGACCGTGCCGCCGCTGCCGGCGAAGTCCTCGAGGATGCCGCGGATGGTGCGCGCCGAGACGGGGTCCACCGCCTCGAACGGCTCGTCGAGCACGAGCAGGCGCGGGGCGTGGACGAGCGCGCAGGCCAGGGTGACCTTCTTGGTCATGCCGGCGGAGTAGTCGATGACGAGCTTGTCGGCGGCCTCGGTCAGCCCCAGCGCGGTGAGGAGCTCGGCCACGCGCTGGGCGACCAGCTGCCGGTCCATGCCCCGGAGCAGGCCGGCATACGTCACGAGCTGCTGGCCGGTGAGCCGGTCGAACAGGCGCAGGCCGTCGGGGAGCACACCGATGCGCGACTTCGCGGCGACCGGGTCCTCCCAGACGTCGACCCCGAGCACCCGGGCCGTCCCCGCGTCGGGACGCAGCAGCCCGGTCGCCATCGACAGCGTCGTCGTCTTGCCGGCGCCGTTCGGCCCGACCAGCCCGTAGAAGGCGCCCCGCGGCACGTCGAGGTCGATCCGGTCCACGGCGACGACGTCGTCGAACCGCTTGGTCAGTCCGCGCAGGCTCAGGGCGGGCTCGGGGCTGGGCATGTCCCGGACGCTACCCCGGGCGTCCGCTGCGCCGAGGCGGCTTCGCGGCGTTTCGCGGGTCAGCCGGCGGTGAACTCCTCGGTGCGGCCGCCGGCGAGGTCGTGCACCTGCGTGTCCGGGGAGCCGAGGTTGCGCGCCTGGTCGAGGTAGAGGCCGCGGCCGGTCTCACTGAGCAGGCCGTCGTGCACCGGGACGGCGTGCGGGGCGGCGAGGCGGCGCAGGAAGGCCGTCATCTCGCGGCTGCGCTGCCAGGGAGCGTTGAGCGGGAAGGCGAGGACGTCGACCTGGCCGGGCTCGGCGTCGAGCGCGTCTCCGGGGTGGAAGAAGGCCGGCTCTCCCTCGGCGCGCAGCAGCATGCCGGTGTTGTGGATCCGTGGCAGGTCCTCGTGGATGAGGGCGTGCATCTCCCCCACGCCGGTCACCGTCACCGTGCCGACCTCCACGGTGTCGCCGGCGAGCACGGCCCGGACGTCGATCCCCTTGTCCTGCAGGAGCTTGGCGGTGTCGGGGTCGGCCAGCACCTGGGCACCTGGGTTGGCCTCGAGCAAGGCGGGGAGCCGGTCCTGGTCGAGGTGGTCGGGGTGCTGGTGGGTGACGAGCACGGCTGCCACGTCGCGCTGCCCGGCCGCCCCGGGCGACCACACGCCGGGGTCGAGGAGCAGGCGCGTGTCGGCGAGCTCGACGAGCAGGCTCGCGTGGCCGAGGGAGGTGATCTGCATGGGCCCACCGTATGCCGGGTGGCGCCACGCGGCGCGGCGGCGAACGACGGCCGGAGTCACCCACCCGCGGGTGTCGTACTACCCGCGGGGCGGCAGTCCTCGGCCGAACGGACGAGCGCCGCGCGGCCCTTCGGCCCGACCCGTCCCCCTGCGGCGCGAACCGCTCGCCCCGTCCCCCGGCGGCCCCCTACCGTGTGCAGCGAACACCGGCCCCACGCGTCGTACGCGGGCGTCGCCGGTGCACGGCCTTCCCCACGCCGTCGCAGGTGAGCCGACGCTCCCGCAGGCTACCGGCGGCTTTAACAAACCTTTACCATCAATACCAAGCAATTGCCTGAACTTTGCCTTTGCTTTGCGCTTTGCTGGAGCCGCTGAACAGGGGTGCCCACATCGTCACCCCACCACCGCGCAGGGCAGGAGGCACGACATGCAGCACGTCGGAAACGAGCTGGGCCGCATCATCGAGGAGCGGCTGGAGGAGCGTGGGTGGCCGCTGACGCGGCTGGTCGACGCCGCCGGCCTCGACCCGGACGTGGTGGCGGAGCTGGTCGGCCCGGCCGAGCTGCCCGCGATGCCGGACGAGGAGACGCTGCAGGCCCTGAGCGACGCACTCGACCTGCCGTACCGGGAGCTCGTCATCACCGCGGCGTCCGCCTGCGGGCTGGCCCGGTCGATGGAGGGCGAGCGCGTGTACGTGCTGCGGTTCGCGACGAACGAGGAGCTGCTCGCCGAGCTGCGCCGCCGGCTCGTCCTGGGTCGTGGCGCCGCCGACCCCACCCGCCGCCGCCTGGCCCACTGGGCGCTGGCACAGCAGGCGCTCGACTCCGAGGCCGTCTGAGCCAGCGGGCAGGTCACTGCCCGACCCACACGCCTTCAATGACATCGTGACGGCGTCGACAGCGTGCGTTCAGGCAACGCCCAGCCTGCGGACGCATGCTGGCCGTGTGAGCACCCGGAGCAGCCACCTGCGACGCCGGTGGCACCTCTGGCAGCGGTCGAGCGCAGCCTCCCGCGTCCGTGACGTCGCGCTGGTCCTGGCCGCCCTCCTCGTCCTCGCCGTCGTGGTCGTGGCGATGCGCGTGGACCACTGAGGCCCACAGCCCCGCTCTCGGGACGGCGCACCCGCCCGGGTGCGACCGCACCCCCATCCGGGGCCTACGAGGTGGGGTGGATGAGTCGGTCGATACGCCGGGTTCTGTTCCGCGCCGCCGTTACCGGCGACGCGGCGACGGTCATCCATCTACGACAGCCGTTGCCGACTGCCTCCAGCGTCCTACCCGTGTGCTCGGGCGGGCCGCCCTCGGACGCACACTGTCTGGACTTGCTCCGGGTGGGGTTTACCGAGCCGACCTGGTCACCCAGGCCGCTGGTGGTCTCTTACACCACCGTTTCACCCTTGCCGCGACGCCTGCCCGGCCGGAGCCGGGTGGTTCGCCGTGGCGGTCTGTTCTCTGTGGCACTGTCCCGCGGGTCACCCCGGGTGGCTGTTGGCCACCACCCTGCCCTGTGGAGCCCGGACGTTCCTCGGCGGTGGTTTCCCACCGACGCGACCGCCTGACCGACTCATCCGCCCCCAAGGATAGGGGACGTCCGCCGGGCAGCCGGCCACGCGGCATACCCACCCCACCGACCCAGCCCGGGCCGGCCTGGCCCACCCCCGCAAAACGGCAGTTGCTGGCACGAAACGTGGGTCCAGAACTGCCGTTTGGTTCCAGCAACTGCCGTGTGGCGGTAGGCAGGCGC
>NZ_JBHUYG010000113.1:0-12949 GCF_042668795.1 Pedococcus sp. NPDC057267
GCTCGCGCACCCAGCCCCTCCGAGCGGCGTCAGGCCCTCCCGTGGGAGACCCGTGAACGCCGTGCCAGCGAGTCGATGAGCACCGCCAGCGCGAGAACCCCACCGGTGATCATGAACCGCGGCGCCGAGGACAGGTTGAGCAGTGTCAACCCGTTGGAGATCGACTGGATGACGAGGATGCCGAGCAGGGCCGACCACGCGGACCCGCGGCCACCGAACAGGCTCGTCCCGCCGATGACGGCGGCGGCGATCGCGTTGAGGTTGACGTCCCCGGTGCCTGCGCTCTGGCTCGACGACGCCAGGCGTGAGGCGCTGAGGACGCCACCGGTCGCCGCCAGGAGCCCGGTCAGCACGAAGGCCGAGAGGTAGACCCGCTTGACGTTGATGCCGGCCCGTCGAGCGGCCTCGACGCTGCCACCGACGGCGAACATGTGCCGGCCCCAGCTGGTGCGGGTCAGGGCGTAGTTGGCGACGACGACCGCGATGACGAACAGCATGAACATCCACGGGACGCCGTTGTCCCGGTTGAGGTACCAGACGGCGAGGGCGAAGAGCACGAGCAGCGCGACCGCCCTGACCACCAGCACCTGCGTGCTCGTGTGCGAGAGGTTGGCCCTCTGCCGCTCGCGCTTGTTGCGCAGCCCGGTGAACAGGACCACCCCGGCCGCCAGGACCGCGAAGACGTAGGCGACCACCGGCGGGAGGAACTGCTGCTGGCCGAAGGTGACCAGGGCCGTGCCGTAGGGCAGGTTGATCGAGCCCTGGCTGCCCAGGAGCTGCAGCTGCAGGCCGAGGAAGGCGAGCAGGCCCGCGAGGGTGACCACGAAACTCGGCATCCCGAACCGGGTGAAGACCACGCCGTAGAGCAGGCCGATGAGCGCGCCGCTGAGCATCGCGGCGCCGATCGCGAGCAGGACCGGCCAGCCCTGGTTGACCCAGAGCACGCCGAGGAAGGCCGACGACAGACCGCTGAGGGAACCCACCGACAGGTCGATCTCGCCGAGGATGAGGACGAGCACGATGCCGAGGGAGATCGTGCCGACGGCGGCGCTGTCGTAGAGGAGGTTGACCAGGTTCGTCGAGGTGAGGAACACCGGGTTCAGGGCCTGGAAGATGACCGCGATGATCACCAGCCCCACCACGACGGGCAGCGGCCCGAGGTCACCGGAGCGCACCCGGCGGCCGAAGTCGGCGACCGCGCCACCGACGCCCCCTGCACCCACCGAGACGCGGGCGTCCTGGCGGTCGAGCGTTGCCGGCGCAGCGGCAGGCGTGGCCGGCGGCATACCGGCAGTGTCCTGTCGTTCCTGGGTCATGAGGGTTCCTCCGGGGTCTGGACGGGCGCTTGCGTGTCGCCCGCGCGGCGGGCTGAGCGCCGGGTGACGACGTTGTCGGTCGCACCGGTGATGGCCGCCACCAGGTCGTGGCTGCTGGCCTCGGGGCCGAACACGCCGTTGTTGCGGCCGAGCCGGAGCACCACGATGCGGTCGGCGACCGCCCGAACGTCCTCCATGTTGTGGCTGATCATGATCACGCCGAGCCCGCGGGCGCGGACCCGTTCGATGAGGTTGAGCACCTCGGCCGTCTGGGCGACGCCGAGGGCCGCGGTGGGCTCGTCGAGCATGATGATCCGTGGGTTGACGAGCAGCGACCTCGCGATCGCCACGGTCTGGCGTTGACCACCCGAGAGGGAGGCGATGGGCACGCGCACGCTGGGGATCCGCGCCGAGAGCTCGCCGAGCAGCTCCCACGAGCGCGTCTCCATCTCGACCTCGCTGAGTCGGGTCGGTCGCAGCTCGCGACCGAGGAAGAGGTTGGCGACGACGTCGAGGTTCTCGCACAGGGCGAGGTCCTGGAACACCGTGGCGATGCCGAGCTCGAGGGCCGCTGAGGGTGATTCGATCGTCACCGGGCGGCCGTCGAACGACAGCTCGCCCGAGTCGGGCTGGTGCACCCCCGACAGGACCTTGACGAGGGTGGACTTGCCGGCGCCGTTGTCGCCGACGAGCGCGACGACCTCACCCGCGTGGACCTCGAGGTCGATGTCGGTGAGGGCGGACACGGCCCCGAAGGTCTTCCCGACGCCACGCAGGCTGAGGATGGGCGTGGCCTGGTCCGTAGGGACGGACGCGGTCTCGGTGGCTGTCATGAGGAGGTCCTCCTTCGTCTCGGCAGGGCCCGGTCAGGAGATGCCGAGGGTCTTGCACCCCGCGGCGTAGGCACCCGTGCACAGGTCCGAGGCCTTGGCGATGTTGGTGTCGATGATCTCGGACTTGAGGTTGTCCTTGGTGATCACCTTCGGGACGAAGAGCATCGTGGGGGCGTTGAAGACGGTGGTGAGCTTGCCCCCGCCGACCGCCTCGACGGACTTGCCCTGGACGAGGTCCACGACGACCTGGGCCGCGGCGCCGGCGACGATCTCGCTCGGCTTGGAGATGGTGTTGTACTGGTCGCCGGCGATGATGAGCTGGAGGCCGGCAGTCGTGGCGTCGTTGCCCGTGACCGGTGGGACCGGCTTGACGTTCGCGGCCTTGAGGGCTGCGATCGACCCGCCGCCGGTGCCGTCGTTGGCGGCCACGATGCCGCCGATCTTGTCGCCGAAGCGCGAGACCTGGCCGGCGACCCACTGCTGGGCCTTGGTCGGCTCCCAGTCGGGGGTGTCGTACTCGGCGAGCGTGGTGTAGCCGCTGCCCGCCAGTCCCTCGTGGACGCCCTTCTTGATGAGGCCGGCCGCGGCGTCGGTCGGCGAGCCGTTGACCTCGAGGATGCCCTTGGTCGTGGGGACCGAGGTGTCCTTGAGGTGCTTGACCAGCGACTGCGCGATCGACTTGCCGATCTCCTCGTTGTCGAAGGACACGTAGTAGTCGACCTTGGCGTCGGGGATGGGGCGGTCGTAGGCGACCACCTTGATGCCGCGGGCCTGCGCCCGGGCGACGAGCGAGGTGGCGGCGGTCGAGTCCACGGGGTCGAGCACGATCGCCTTGACCCCCTGGGAGATCGCCGCGTTGAACTGCTGCTGCTGCTTCGAGGCGTCACCCGTGGCGTTGTTGTAGAGCACGGTGCAGCTCGAGCACAGCTTGGCGAGGGCGCTCTTGAAGCCCGGGGCGTCGTGCTGCTCGTAGCGCGTGGACGCCTCGTCCGGCATGAGGAAGGCGACCTTGGCGCCCTGGATCGAGCCCTTGCCCGACCCCGACGACCCGGCGGTCGCGGTCTTGCCCGAGCTGCACGCCGCGAGCGGCACGACCAGGGCGGCGGAGAGCAGGAGGGTGGCCTTGGTGGCGGTGGTGGCCCGGCGGTGGGTCATGGTGTGGTTCCTTTGGTCGGAGGGTGCTGGGGCGGGGCTGGCGTCGGGGTGGGGCGGGGGAGGTGCCTTCGTGGGGGGTGCGTCAGGGCAGGAGGGAGACCTTGATCGACTCCGAGCCGGAGGCGACGAGGTCGAGCCCGCGGGCGAACTCGCTGATGGGCAGCTGGTGGGTGCAGATGTCGTCCAGCGGCAGGCGCCCCTCCTCGATGAGCCGGATCGCGGCGGGCCAGCAGTTGGGGCCGAGGTGGGCGCCGCGGACGTCGAGCTCCTTGTCGTCGCTGATGATCGTCCAGTCGACGCTGACCTCGTCCTTGAAGACGCTGTACTCGACGAACCGTCCGAGCTTGCGCAGCAGCGACAGGCCCTGCACGACCGCGGACGGGTGGCCGGTGCCCTCGAGGTAGACGTCCGCGCCGTAGCCGTCGGTGAGCTCCATGACGGCGGCCACGGGGTCCTCGCGGCCGATGTCGATGGTGCGGGTGGCGCCGGTCCGGGCCGCGAGCTCGAGCTTGCGCGGCTCGAGGTCCAGGGCGATGACGTGGGCCGGCGACTTCGCCGCGGCCCCGGCGATCATGCCCAGACCGATGGGCCCGCAGCCCGCGACGACGACGACGTCCGAGAACGTGATCACGGCGCGCTCCACCGCGTGCAGGGCGCACGACAGCGGCTCGGCGAATGCCGCGTGCGCCGGCGGGATGTCGGCGCTCACCCGGTGCACGAGCGACCCCGCGGTCAGCACCATGTACTCCTGCATCCCGCCCTGCGTCGCGCGCTTGAAGCCGTAGATGTTGTGCACCTGGCACATGTGGTAGTTGCCCTCACGGCAGTACAGACAGGTGCCGCAGGGCACGATCTGCTCGACGACGACGCGGTCGCCCTCGCCGACACCCCAGCGGTCGCGGGCCTCGTCGGAGATGTGCACGACGCGCCCGGTGATCTCGTGCCCCGGGACGACCTGGGTCTCCGCCCAGGCCGGGCGGGTGGCATCCCCCCAGAACTTGGCCGCGCCGTGGTAGCACTTGAGGTCGCTGGCGCAGATGCCGACGGCCTCGACCCGGATGAGGGCCTCCCCCGGGCCGGCGGTGGGGACGGGCAGCCTCTCGAGCCGGTAGTCACCCGGCCCGTGGCACACCACGGCCTGCATCGTGGCGGCCCCGTCGTCGTCGCGTTCCTGCGCCGGCTCGGCCATGGGTGACCTCCTTTGGTCGGGTTGCCTCGATCTGCCCAGAAGGTCGATCGGGTTCGCCATCACGGTAGAGGTGCCCTGCACAAATGTCCAGCACAATTGTTCAGGCGCCTCCACTATGCTGAACATCTGTGCACGGCCGCGCGGGCCGGTGGAGGGCGAAGGGGTGGGGGCGATGGCGAGGGAGACGAGCCCGGAGCGCGGCAGTTCCGTTTCACGCCAACGCTTTCCGTCGCGCTTGGTGTACGAGGCTGCTCGCCTCTACTACCTCGAGGACGCCACCCAGGCGGAGATCGCCCGTCGGATCGGGACCAGCCGGCCGACCGTCAGCCGCCTGCTCGCCGCCGCCCGCGAGAGCGGCATCGTCGAGGTCCGGGTGCGCGACCCCGAGCAGGGCGCGACTGCGGACCTCGAGCGCGCGCTGGTGTCCTCACTGGGGCTGACCACGGCCTACGTGACACCGTCGGCGCGCGGGGTCGACGCCGGGGTGCTCCTGGCCCCCCGCGTCGTCGAGGCCCTCGCGGCGGCGCAGCTACGCGCCGGCGACGCGCTGCTGGTGTCGTCGGGTGCCACGGTCTACACCGTGGTCCAGCAGAGCCTGCCGGCGATGCCCGGGGTGCTCCTGTGCCCCACGGTCGGCGGCGTCGAGGAGCCCGAGCCGCAGTACCAGACCAACGAGATCACCCGGGCGCTGGCGTTCAAGGTCCAGGGGAACCCTGTCATGCTCTACGCCCCGGCGATGCCCACGCCGCCCCTGCACCGCGTGCTGGTCAAGGACCCGCAGGTGCAGCGGGTGCGCCACCTGTGGGACACCGCCGCGGCGGCCCTGCTCGGCATCGGCGCCCCGCCGCACCGGCGGTGGTCGCTGCCCAGCGTCATCTCTGCCCACGAGGAGGCGATGCAGGCGGCCGTCGGCGACATCTGCGCCCGCCCCTACGACCGGGACGGCCGCCCGATCGACTTCCCGGGCTCCGAACGGCTCATCGCGATCACGCTGGCCGGCCTGCAACGGATCCCGCACACCATCGGCGTCGGTGTTGGCGAGGACAAGGTCGAGTCCATCCGGGTCGCCGTCCGCGCCGGCTACGTCAAGGTCCTCGTCACTGACACGGCCACCGCCGAGATGCTCCTACGTCGTGTCGACTAGGCACGGTCGGCACGCCCATTCAACATGACCGTTGACTTCGGCCCTGGAGTGAACGCAACGTCGAGCGATTGGCCGAGTGTGGCCCTGTTGTCATGGAAAGCCAGCGGAATGGTGGTGCTGGGCCGTCAACGATAACTCGGGCGCGGTGATCGACTTGGACGGCGACTCGCACCACACCAAACCTTGGGCACCCTCTACCAACGGGCACGCCCCCGAGGACAAGACCACCCCCGAGCCGTCCGCATCATCTGGCGCTTCTGGCAGGAGAACACCCGCTACGACCCATAAAACACCGCGTACTACCGCCACGGCCAAGGGCCCCTCGCATTTCAGGTCCACCACCGCAGATGGGGACGCACGGAGTGACCGTCTGATTGGCCGCCGGTACAACTTTCTGGGGCCCACCCCGGATCGCAGCTGGAGTGTCGGATGCGTTCACAGAAGGACGGCGCTGCGGCCCAGACGTGATTGGGGGCGAGGGGGGATAGATGTCGCACGACGAGTCGCACGCGGCCCCGGCCCCTGGCCCTGACCCGCCGGCCTGTCTATGCCTGAAAATCGGAGAACCGGGGCGCCTGCGGTCCAGCCTTGCGGCTAAGCCGGCTAATGGCGGCCAGCAGACTCGCGACGCCGATGGCGGAAAACTTTGGAACACGATTGACGTCAGGACCCGTGGCACAGTTGTGGCACACCATGCCGCCAAGAGTCGCTGAGCGACGTAAGCGAATGACAAGCGTCCACGCACAAATTCGGTTCGTGTACCCAGGCGCTGCACATCCTCATGCGACTCCTAAAGCGGGTTGTCGGCAGTTCGAATCTGCCCGAGGGCACATTTCCGCAGGTCAGCAGCCGTGCCACTTCGTCGGTGACGGAACAGAGGAGGCGCCTGATTTCGCGGTGGACATGTCCTGTGCCACGGACGCGCCACCAGTGACCACCACTGACCGAAGCTCCGTCTGAGCGGCGCCCGGTCGCAGACATTGGGCTCAGACCACATGGGCGGCTTGGCTCCGCCGGTCCATGAGCTCTCGTGTCCGCGCGGGAAGACCCAGCGGAACAGGCTGACCCCTGGCTTCATGCACCAGCAGTCGTCGGCGCAGCCGCACGCGATCATGCCCAGCCGCTCCCGCACCAGGCCGACGACCGCGGCACCGAGGTAGAGCACCGCGACCCAGCCGAGCAACCTTTTCATGCCAACACCTCCACCACTCCCGCGAGGACATGCGTGGCCGATGCGGCGAGAACGGCATCGATGTCCCTGCCCGAGCGTTAGCCGCGGCACCTGTTGTTCAGCTCCGGTGAGGCCGCCGAGAGCTGGTGCATTGTCCGGCCTGTGCTCCGCTACCCGCAGTGACCAGCCACCGGACGGGCCCTTGGCGGGACAGCCCCGGGGAAGTCGACCCCTTAGGCAGATCGAAGCGGTGGAGCCAGATCGGGTAGTGATTCGATTTGCAGGTCAGGGGCGTGGAAGGGCCTTGGGTACGTTGCACGCGACCGGTTGAGGAACGCGGTCTGTAGTCCAGCATGCCAGGCGCCGTGAATGTCCCACGGGTGAACCGCCACCAGCATCGCCTCTGCCGCGTTCACGTCGCAGACCCGCAGAGCGTACTCGTAGGCGGAACCTGCCGGTTTCCACGCCGGCGCGTCCTGCACGGAGAGCAGCTGTTCGAAGGCGTCCGCGATGCCGTTGCGTTCGAACAGTCCTTGTGCCACCTGCGTCGACCCGTTGCTCAACGTGACCAGGCGGATACCCTGGGAGGCGAGGGCGCGCACGCCGGGCACGACGTCGGGGTGCAGCGGCAACGACGTGAAGGCACTCATGATGCGTTGCACGGCCGCGTCCACTTGACCGACGTCGTGCCCGGCCAACATTCGGCCCAGCAACGTTGCGGCCAAGTCGGCGAAGTCGGGGTTGTCGCCGGTGACGGTCAGGGCGAAGCCGTCACGCAGCAGCGACGCGAACCACGTGGCAGCCAAACCCGCCGGGGCGCCGGCCGCCTCGAAGTGCTGCGCCATGGTGCTCATGTCGGACAGGGTCTCGTTTACGTCGAACACGATGAGCTTCGGTCGTTGCCACGACCCGTTCGCCTTCGGAGTCTCAGTCACGCTGAACTTCCTTCCTTCTCCTGGTGGGTGGTGTCCGGGTCGCGTCAGGGCACGGTGCCTGCCCAAACCTGTACATGCCCACCCCAGGCTTGCTCATGCGTGACGTCGATGCAGTCGGCCACCAGGGCCTGCCACGGGTGGGCGTTGATGTCGGCACCGCCGAGCGCGCAAGCCAGTCGCGCTAGCGGAGACAAGAGCCGGCTCGGTCCGCAGGGGGTGGTCATGTCGACCACAGCGACGCGGGCCCCTGGTCGGGCCAGGGACCTGGCCTGCTGCCACGCCTGCCGCCACGGACGCATCACGGACAGCGAGTATGTGAACAGCACCGCATCGGCGCCGTCGCGAAGGGCCGGGACCTCGCGCCGCAGCCGTCCCATCGCCGTCGCGTCTTCCTGGTGCAGCAGAACCCGGCAGCCGGTGGCGCGCTCCAGCGTGCGGGCCTTGTGTCGTGCCGCTGCCAGCATGTGGGCGCTGGAGTCCACAGCCACGACGTGGCCGTGCCCCACGCCGGCGGCCAGCATTGGGAAGTTCAGGCCGGTCCCGCACCCCACATCAACGACGGTGTCCCCGGGACGGAGCCGCAGTAGCGGCATGGCAAGGCGCCGGCCCACCCGGTAGACGGGCCACTCGGCGGACAGCACGTCGTACACCGGCGCAACAGCGGTGTACCTGCTCCACATGACCGCCACCGTCCCTCCAAGGCCCACCGGTCGCCACTCGGGGGCGCGCTGGTTGCCCGTTGACGCGGTCGCGCGCATCGCGGCTGTGTTGGGAACACTGTGAGCATGTCACCGGGTTCCCACGGTGTGCCCGAACCGACCCATGACGTGGACGCCAGAGCCGCTGCCCTGGCGTTCCGCCAGTACGTCGAGCCCGAGCTCCAGGTGCTCCTGCGTGTCGCGCAGTCCCTGACCGGGAACACGGCCGACGCCGAGGACCTGGTGCAGGAGACGCTCATCCGCGCGTACAAGGCCGTCGCCAGGTTCGATGGGCGGCACCCGCGGGCGTGGCTGCTGACCATCCTGCGACGCACGCACATGAACATGCACCGCCGGCAACGCCCAGAGGTCGTCGCCGACTGGAACGCCCTGAGCAACACCCGGCCCGCGTTCAGCGCAGCCGAGCATCCCAGCGCCGAGGACGAGGTCGTCGACCAGTCGTTGCACCACGAGCTGGTGAAGGCCCTGACCGCGCTCGACCCCCGGTTCCGGGAGGCGTTGTGGCTCGTGGACGTCAACGACCTCACCTACGCCGACGCCGCCGCCGTGCTGGGGGTGCCCGTCGGAACCGTCATGTCCCGCCTGAGCCGGGCCCGCGACCGAGTCCGTCGCCAAGTCGGTCCCACCGCCCTGACCGCCGGGAGGCTTCGATGATCAGCACGATGCGCACGATGATCACGTGCCACTGGAGCGCCCGACGCATCCAGCGCTACCTGGACGCCGACCCCGCGGCACCGCTGACCCCTGGGGAGGTGTCCCGGCTGGAGTCGCACCTGGCCACGTGTGAGAAGTGCTCGCAGGTGGCGGCCGAGCACCGCACGCTGCACCGCGCCCTGTCCGCACTGCCGGGACGGCCCATGCCGGACCCAGCCGCCGTGCTCCGGCTGCGCGGCTTCGTCGACCAGCTCGTCGCCGAGGAGCAGCGGTGAACCCACCGGACATGCTCGTCATCGGTGGGGGCACCGCCGGCATCGTGGCCGCCAAGACTGCCGCCCGGTTGGGCGCGGACGTGCTGCTGGTGGAGCGGGACGAGCCCGGTGGTGACTGCCTGTGGACCGGGTGCGTCCCGTCCAAGGCCCTGCTGGCCGCGGCAGACGCTGCCGCGACCGTTCGGGACGCGAACCGGTTCGGTATCGCCGCCACCGTCACTGGCGTCGACTTCACCACGGTCATGGGTCACGTCAGGCACGCCATCACGCAGATCGCCCCGACCGACTCACCGGAGGCGTTGCGCGCCGCTGGTGTCCAGGTCAGGAAGGGCACGGCCCGGTTCACCAGCGCCACGACCGTGGACGTGGACGGTGAGCAGGTCCGGTTCTCCCGCGCCGTCATCGCCACCGGCGCCACCCCGGCCGTTCCCAACGTGCCCGGCCTGGCTGATGCGGCCCCGCTGACCAGCGACACCATCTGGGCCCTGACGACGGCGCCGACCCGACTGGTGATCCTCGGAGGCGGAGGCATCGGGTGCGAGCTCGGGCAGGCGTTCGCCCGCCTCGGGGCCGAGGTCACCATCGTCGAGGGGGCCGACCGGCTCCTGCCCCGGGAGGACCCCCGCGCCGCTGACGTGGTGACGGCCGCGCTGGCCGCCGACCGGGTCAAGGTCGTCACCGGCAGCGCCGTCACCCAGGTGAGCGGCACCAACGGGGGCGGCGGGGCGCTGCACATGGACGACGGTTCCCGCGTCGAGTTCGACCAGCTGCTCGTGGCCGTGGGGCGGCGTCCGAACACCGCATCCTTGGCGCTGCCGACAGCCGGTGTCCAGACCGACGCTCGCGGCTTCATCACCGTGGATGCCAGGTTGCGGACGTCGAACCCGCGCGTGTGGGCTGCCGGGGACCTGACCGGGCACCCGCAGTTCACCCACGTCGCCGGCGTCCATGGCAGCGTCGCCGCGTCCAACGCCGTCTTGGGGCTGCGGCGGAAGGTGTCGACGACGGCGGTGCCGCGCGTCACGTTCACCACACCGGAGGTTGCGGCCGTCGGTGTCGCCACCGCATCCCCACCGCGCGGCCTGCAGGTGCTGCACTGGGACAACGAGCACGTGGACCGTGCCGTCGCCGAAGGCGCCACCGAGGGGTTCACCCGGGTCGTGACCGACCACCGCGGCCGCATCCTGGGCGCCACCGTCGTCGGGCCCCGCGCCGGTGAGGTGCTCGCCGAGCTGACCTTGGCTGTGACCCGTGGCCTGCGGGCTCGCGACCTGGCCGGGGTCACGCACCCCTACCCCACCTACGGGGACGGCCCGTGGAACGCGGCCATCGAGGATGTGCAGGCCCGGCTCGCCCAGCCGCCTGCCGCCGGGGTCATCGGGGTGTTGCGCCGCTGGCGTCGCTGAGCCGCCACGCAACTCGACCGCCCCACATCCTGGGTCAGCGCAGAGCCCGGTACCCGGCGACGATGCGCTGGGTGGCGCTGAGCGCGACCACGACCGCCCACACCACTGCGACGGTGGCTGCGGAGCCCGGGAACAGCAGCCACACACTGTGCACGACGATGGTCTCGCCGCCCTCGGCCAGGCCGCCGAGGAAGCTCAGCGACCGCCCGTCGTCGATGCGCCGGCCGGTGCGTTCGGCGATGGAGGAGAACGCCAGGAACGCCGTCCCGTTCACGTAGTACGCCAGCAGGACGAACAGGAACGGCAGCCACGACTGCCCGGACCCGGCCCGGACGCCGACGGCGACACCGGTGACGGTGGCCCCGTACACGACGAAGTCGGCGGTGATGTCGAGGAACCCGCCGGCGTGCGACCCCTCACGTCCCGACAGCGTGGCGCTGCCAAGGTCCCGGGCGTGCCGGGTGCGGCGGCGGGCCAAGGGGCCGTCCAGGCCGTCGCAGGCCCGCGACAGCCACCACAGGAGCAGGGCGAGCACCCAGAGCTGGCCGGCGGCCGCGGCAGCGCTGCCCAGACCCAGCAGCAGGCCGGCCATGGTCAAGCGGTCCGGGGTCAGCAGCGGGACGTCAAGGCGGGCCGCCACCGCGGACAGTGGACGGTCCAGCCGCCTTCGCAGCCCGGTGTCGAACATGCTCACTCCTGCCGTGAAGGGCCGGTGTCGGCGGGCGGGGCTGCTGGCGTCGGGCCGGCGGTGCGCAGCCTGCGAGCGGCCACGCCTCCGCCGGCGGTGAGCGCGAGCAGGGCGCTGCCCGCCAGCACCACCGTGCCAGGCCGGGTCAACCCGTACGCGCCCACAGCGACGTACACCACCGTCCCGGGCAGGATGCCGACCGCGGTTCCGAGCACGAAGTCACGCGGGCGGAGGGGCGACATGCCGCTGACGTAGTTGACGGCCGTGAACGGAGCGACAGGCACCAGCCTTGCGATGAGCACGGACGCCAGCCCGTGCCGGTGCAGGACCCGGAGCACCCGGTCGCGGTGTCGGCCCACCACCCACGACAGGGCGCCTGGGTCGACGGCCCGTGCCACCGCGAACGCAGCCACCGCCCCCACCATGGCGGCAAGCCAGACCAGTGCCGTGCCGGGACCGAACCCGAACAGGGCGCCCGCCCCCACCGACAGCACGTTCTTGGGCACGGGCAGCAACGTCACCGCCGCGTAGGCCGCGACGAACACGACCGGGGCGACAGCTCCCGCGTGCGCCACCCGTGCACGCACGGCCGCCAGGTCCAGCGCCCCAGTCCTCCACAGTGCCAGGGTTGCCGCTGCCAGGACCGCGAACAGGGCGACGGCAGCCCAGTGCCGGGCCGGTCGCCTCCCCGCACCACCGGCCGAGGGTGGGGGCGCAGAGGGGACCTGCTGGGGTGGCGGCAATGGAGGAGGTCCTGTCGTCGGTGAGGTTGGGCGCGCACCCCAGGAACACCCGGAGGCCACGCGAGCGGCTGCACGTAGGGAAGTCCTTGAGGGCGCCATCGTGTTCCCGAGTCGCCCACCCGGACCCGGTCCGGCCCCGACCTGCGATGGACGACACCATGACGCGACCGACCGACCACCCCCGCTCGGCTTCCCGGCTGCGACGCCTGCGCGGGTGGGCTGCGCCCGCGGTGCTGGCCGTCGCGCTGAGCGCCTGCGCGGCCCCCAACGCGTCCTCTTCAGGGTCGAGCTCGAGCCCCAAGGCGTGGCAGCAGGTCGCCGCCGACGCCCGCGGGCAGAGCGTGGCGTTGTGGATGTGGGGCGGCGACCCGCAGGGCAACCGCTACGTCGACACGGTCCTGGCGCCGGCGGCAGCCAAACTCGGTGTCACCCTGCGACGGGTACCCGTCGCGGACACCCGCGACGCGTTGAACCGAGTCCTGGCCGAACGGCAGGCCGGCACCACCGACGGCTCAGTCGACCTGGTTTGGGTGAACGGGGACAACTTCGCCACCGGCGCCCAAGCCGGCGCGTGGTTGTGCGGTTGGGCGCAGGACCTGCCGAACATGAAGTACACCAACCCGGATGACCCGCTCCTGACCCGCGACTTCGGCACACCGGTCCGCGGGTGCGAGGCACCGTGGCACAAGGCCCAGTTCTCCCTGGTGTACAACTCCGCCAC
>NZ_JBHUYG010000114.1:0-12743 GCF_042668795.1 Pedococcus sp. NPDC057267
GGCGCCTCCGTCCTCGTCGGCTCCGGGCTCTCCGTCTCGGTGGGCTCGGGCGCCTCCGTCCTCGTCGGCTCCGGGCTCTCCGTCTCGGTGGGCTCGGGCGCCTGCGTCTCCGTAGGCTCCGGGCTCTCGGTGGGCTCGGGCGCCTGCGTCTCGGTGGGCTCCGGGCTCTCGGTCTCGGTCGGCTCGGGCGCCTGCGTGGTGCTCGCCCCGGCCGGCGTCACGCTGACCTGCTGGTGGGAGAGGTGTGACGGTGATGCCGTCGCTGCCGTCGCGGCGGCTCCGGCGACGCACACGGCGGCCACGGCCACCGCGGCATACACCCGGCGACGGCCGGCGAGGGTACGGGGGAATGCGGGCATGGGGGGAACCTTTCCTGCGGCGGCGTCCGTTTCGGACCGTTCACGTACGGTCATCGCCGACAGCGCGCCCAGGTTACGCCGGGACGAGAAAAGGTCCGCGGACATCCGCGGACCTCTTGTCGGGGGCTCCCCCGGTTGGACTCGAACCAACAACCCTTCGATTAACAGTCGAATGCTCTGCCAATTGAGCTACGGGGGAATGGCCTCGGCGGCATCCCGCCCTCAGCGCTGCGCAACCATAGCAAAGGATGCGCGCGGTTCTGAAAACGGGGCGGACCGCCTCCGGGTCAGGCCAGCCCGACCTGCTCGCGCAGGTACGCCAGGGCCGCCTCGGCGGCCTGCGACACCTCCGCGTCGGTCGCCGGGGTGCCCCTGCCGAGGAGCACCTGCTCGACGAGCGCGCCCGTCGCGAGCTCCTGGCGGATCACCGCGCGCGCCGTGCGCCGGCGACCCAGGTCGACCCGGTGGGTGAGCACCACGCTGGCCTGGACGCGCTCCCTGACGGTCTCGGGCACCATCGACGTCGCCCCCAGCGTCCACTGGGTGGGCCGCGCCCCGTCGACCCACGTCACCGTCAGCTGGCCGAGCTCGGAGGACCAGGTGCCGGCGTCGACCTCGTGCCAGGGGCGGCGCAGGGCCACCCCGGCGGGCCCGCTGCCCCCGTCACCGGCCGCCACGGCATACACGCGGTGGTTGGTGGCCACGACGGTGGTGCCGGTGCCCTCCTCCTCGCCCCACGACAGGACGCGCTCCCCCGGGCCGAGCTCGATCGCGGAGCGGACGCCGGGGGCCAGCCGGGGCCGGCGGCGCAGTGACAGGGCCATCACGAGGCCCTCTCGCGCAGCTGGGCCAGCTCGCGCTGCAGGTCCTGCAGCTCGGCGCTGAGCGCGCGCGCCCGGGCGGGGTCGCTGTGCGGGTCGGCCGCCATGCGGCGCATGGCGGACATGGCGTCGGCGATCTTGCGGGTCAGGGTGACCTCCTGGACACGCACGAGCAGCGCGTCGACGTAGCGGCGTTCGGGCAGGCCGGTGGCCTTGTCCATCCGGGTGGGCAGCGCGGCGACGGCGAGCTCGGCGACCAGGCCGCGCACGGACAGCGGGGCGGCCTCGGTGACGCGGTCGGCCCACGCCTTCGCCGAGAGCCCCGGCTGCGGTCCACCGGCGCCGCGAATGCCGTCGAACACGGCACGGTGGGCGGGGGCGGTGAAGGCCGTCGGCTCGATGGCATCGAGGTCGGCGGGCGAGAAGCTGCCGGGGTACTGCAGGACGGTCTGCAGCAGCTGGCGCTCGGCGAAGACGATCGGGTCGCGCAGGTCCGGCGGCGGCAGGGCCGCGCGTGCCTCCTGCTCGGAGGGCTCGGGGACGGCGTCGGCGTCCGGGAGGTTGGCGCTCGGGCCCACGTCCTTCTGGGCGTCGCGGGCGGCGATCCGTCCGGCACGGGCGACCTCGGCCTGCACCTGCTCGACCTCGACGCCGATCCACCCCGCCACGGTGCGGACGTACTCCGGGCGCATCGAGCTGTCGCGGATCGAGTTCACGATCGGCGCGGCCGCGCGCATGGCCTGCACCCGCCCCTCGGCCGTCGACATGTCGAACCGGGCGATGGTGGTCCGCACGGCGAACTCGAACATCGGCACGGCGTCGTCGACGAGGTGTCGCACGGCGTCGTCCCCCTGGGCGATCCGCAGCTCGCACGGGTCCATGCCGCCCTCGGCCACGGCGACGAACGACTGGGAGGCCCAGCGCTGGTCCTCGCCGAAGGCCTTCATGGCGGCCTTCTGCCCGGCGGCGTCGCCGTCGAAGGTGAAGACGACGCGGGCGGGGGCGAGGTCCGCCTCGTCGCGCATGATCCGCCGCAGCACCTTGATGTGGTCGACGCCGAACGCCGTGCCGCAGGAGGCGACCGCCCCCTCGACGCCCGCCAGGTGGCAGGCCATGACGTCGGTGTAGCCCTCGACCACGACGGCCTTGCGCTCGGCCGCGATGGCCTTCTTCGCCAGGTCGAGGCCGTAGAGCACGGTCGACTTCTTGTAGATCGGCGTCTCGGACGTGTTGAGGTACTTCGCCGCGATCCGGTCGTCGTCGTAGAGCCGGCGCGCACCGAAGCCGACGGTGTCGCCGGTGATGTCGCGGATCGGCCAGACCAGGCGCCCGCGGAACCGGTCGTAGATGCCGCGGCTCCCCCGCCCGGACAGTCCCCCGAGGACGAGCTCCTCGTCGCTGAAGCCCTTGGCGCGCAGGTGCCGGCTCAGCTCCTCGCCGCCGCGCGGGGCGAAGCCGACCCCGAACCGGCGGGCCGCGTCGCCTCCGAAGCCGCGCTCGCGCAGAAAATCACGGCCGATCCGCGCCTCCTGCGACTCCAGCAGCCGCTCGAGGTAGAACTCCTGCGCCGCGCGGTGGGCCTCGACCAGCCGGGACCGGCGGCCCAGGCTCTCGCCGTCGCGCGGGCGCCCGCCCTCCTCGTAGTGCAGCTCGAGCCCGAGCTTGCCCGCCAGCCGCTCGACCGACTCGGTGAAGGTGAGGTGCTCGACCTTCTGCACGAAGGAGATGACGTCGCCGCCCTCGCCACAGCCGAAGCAGTGCCAGGCGCCCACGGCCGGGCGGATCGTGAAGGAGGGCGTCTTCTCGTCGTGGAACGGGCACAGGCCCTTCATCGAGCCGGGGCCGGCCGGGCGCAGCGTGACGTGCTCGCGCACGACGTCCTCGATCGACGAGCGCTCCTTCACGAGCGCGATGTCGTCGGTCTTGATCCGACCCGCCACTGGCCCTCCTGTTCGCGCCCGAGTCTAGGTGGTGGCTCGCGAGCCCATGTGGCCAGTTCCACACGGTCCCCGCCGCCACCCGATTCGGAAGGTCACGACACCGCAGGTAAGGTAAGCCTTGCCTTTGCAAGCCGATCCGAGTCTGGAGAACCCGCGTGCTCGCTCGCCGCACCGTCCTGGTCGCCCTCGCCTCGACCGCCGCCCTCGCCCTCGCGGCCTGCGGCAGCGGCAGCCTCGAGGCCAAGGGCTCGCTCGACCCGGAGAAGCTGACCATCTACAGCGCCCAGCACGAGAACCTCACGCAGGCGTGGGCGAAGCGGTTCCAGGAGAAGACGGGGATCAAGGTCCAGATCCGCTACGGCTCGGACTCCTCGATGGGAGCGCAGATCGTCCAGGAGGGCGCCAAGAGCCCGGCGGACGTGTTCCTCACCGAGAACTCCCCCGCGATGACGACCGTCCAGCGGGCGGGCCTGCTCGCCCCGGTGGACCCCGCGACCATCGCCCAGGTGGGCGCGGCATACCACCCCAGCAGCAACGACTGGGTGGGCATCGCCGCCCGCTCGACGGTCCTCGTCTACAACCCCAGCAAGATCAGCGAGTCGCAGCTGCCGAAGTCGATCATGGATCTCGCCGACCCGGCGTGGAAGGGCAAGTGGGGCGCGGCCGCGGGCGGCGCCGACTTCCAGGCCATCGTCAGCGCGATCCTCGCGACCCAGGGGGAGCAGAAGACCGCCGCGTGGCTCAAGGGCCTCAAGGACGGCGCGCAGGTCTACCAGAACAACATCGCCGTGATGAAGGCGGTCAACGCCGGCCAGGTCCCGGTCGGGATCATGTACCACTACTACTGGTACCGCGACCAGGCGCTCACCAAGGCCGGGAGCAAGAACACCAAGCTGCTCTACTTCCGCCACCAGGACCCCGGTGCGTTCGTCAGCATCTCCGGCGGCGGCGTCCTCAAGTCGAGCAGGCACGCTGCCAACGCCCAGAAGTTCCTCGCCTTCGTCACGAGCAAGGAGGGCCAGCAGATGCTCGCCACCAGTGACGCCAAGGAGTACGCCGTCGGCAACGGGGTCGCCTCGGACAAGGCGCTGGAGCCGCTGGACAGCCTCGAGGCACCGAAGGTCGACCCCTACACCCTCAACGGCCCGAAGGTGATCGAGCTCATGACCCAGGCGGGCATCCTCTAGGTGGCCCGCTCCCCTCGCCCCGTCGCGGGACCCACCCCCGCAGCAGTGACCGTCGCGGCCCTGGCCGTGGCGGCGCTGTGCGTCGTCCCGCTGGTGGTCGTCGTCGTCAAGGCGTTCGACGTGGGGCCTGCGGCGGCGTGGGACCTCCTGTGGCGCCCCCGCGTCGGTGAGCTGCTGCGCAACACCGCCGGCCTCGTCGTCTGCACGGTGACCCTCACGACGGTGCTGGGGATCGGGACCGCGTGGCTGGTCGAGCGCACCTCGCTGCCGGGGGCGCGGTTCTGGCGGGTGCTCATGGTGGCGCCGCTCGCCGTGCCCGCCTTCGTCAACTCGTACGCGTGGGTCACCGTGCGGCCCGACCTGCAAGGCCTCGACGGGGCCGTCCTCGTCACGACGCTGTCGTACTTCCCGTTCGTGTTCCTGCCCGTGGCGGCGGTGCTGCGCGGGCTCGACCAGTCGCTGGAGGACTCGGCCCGCTCGCTCGGGCTCGGGCCCTGGAAGGCCTTCTTCCGGGCCGTGCTCCCCCAGCTCCGGCCGGCGGCCCTCGGCGGGATGCTGCTCGTGTCGCTGCACCTGCTGTCTGAGTTCGGCGTGCTGGCGATGCTGCGGTTCCCGACCTTCACGACCGCGATCCTCGAGCAGTTCCAGGTGGCGTTCTCCAACTCCGCCGGCAGCCTGCTGGCGCTGGTGCTCATCGCTTTGTGCCTGGCGCTGCTGACCGCCGAGCAGCTCCTGCGCGGCACCACCCGGTACGCCCGTCTCGGCCGCGGCACCACCCGCCGGGCCCTGCCTGCACGCCTCGGCCGCTGGACCGTGCCGGCCCTGGCCGGCATGGCGCTGCTGACGGTCCTCGCCCTCGGGGTGCCGCTCGGCAGCCTCGTCTACTGGTTCCGCGCCGGCTCGGGTGGCCTGACCGAGAGCACCTTCGACCCGGCGGAGCTCGTCTCGACCCTGTGGGGCACGCTGCGCCTGGCCGTGCTCGCCGGCCTCGTGTCGGTCGTGGCGGCCTTCCCGGTCGCCTGGCTCATCGCCCGTCGCCGCTCGTGGCTGTCGGTGCTCGTCGAACGCGCAACCTACGTCGCGTCCTCGCTGCCCGGTGTCGTCATCGCCCTCGCCCTGGTCACCCTCGCCGTGCGGTACGCCCGGCCCGTCTACCAGACCGCGGCGGTGCTCGTCGCGGCATACGTCGTGCTGTTCATCCCGCGCGCCATGGTGAGCATCCGGGCCTCGCTCGCGCAGGCGCCCGAGGAGCTCACCGACGCGGCACGGGCGCTCGGCGACCGTCCGATGCGGGCGTTCCTCCGGGTGACGCTGCCGCTGACCGCCCCGGGTGTGCTGGCCGGGTTCGCGATGGTGTTCATCGCGACGTCGACCGAGCTCACCGCCACGCTGCTGCTCGCGCCGACCGGCACGCAGACGCTGGCGACGGCGTTCTGGAGCGCGAGTGAGAGCATCGACTACGCGGGTGCAGCACCGTATGCCGCGGCGCTGGTGCTCGTGTCCGCACCCCTGACCTACCTGTTGCTGCGACGGAACGACGAGGAGCCCGCACTGTGACCACGCTGCGCATCGAGGGGGTGGCCGCGTCCTACGACGGCCGGCCCGTCCTGCACGGCCTCGACCTGCAGGTGCCGTCAGGCTCGACGACGGCGATCCTCGGGCCGTCGGGCTGCGGCAAGACCACGCTGCTGCGCGTCATCGCCGGCTTCCAGCCCGCCGACGAGGGCACGGTGACGCTCGGGGACACCGTCGTCGTCGGACCCGGACGCTGGGTCGCCCCCGAGCGGCGCGGGATCGGCTACGTCGCGCAGGAGGGCAACCTCTTCCCGCACCTCACCGTGGGGCAGAACGTGTCCTACGGCCTGCCGCGCGCCGCCCGCCGCGCCGGCGAGCGCGTGTCCGAGCTGCTCGAGCTCGTCGGCCTCACCCCCGACCTCGCGGCCCGTCGCCCCGACCAGCTCTCGGGCGGCCAGCAGCAGCGCGTCGCCCTCGCCCGGGCGCTGGCCCGCAAGCCCACGCTGGTCCTGCTCGACGAGCCGTTCTCCTCCCTCGACGCCGGGCTGCGCGCCACGACCCGCGAGGCGGTGTCGGACGCCCTCGCCCACGAGGACGTCACGGTCGTCCTCGTCACGCACGACCAGGCCGAGGCGCTGTCTTTCGCCGACCAGGTCGCGATCATGCACGAGGGACGGTTCTCCCAGGTAGGGACGCCGTCGCAGGTGTACGCCACCCCGACCGACCGGCACGCGGCCGCCTTCCTCGGCGACGCGGTGTTCCTGCGCGGGCGCGCCGACGGCACCTCCGTCGTGACCGCGCTCGGCACGCTGCCGGTGCACCAGCCGGCGCCGGCCGGCACGGTCGACGTGCTGCTGCGCCCCGAGCAGATCCAGCTGCGCACCATGTCGCCCGGCACGCCCTGCGCCGAGGTGGTGTCGACGACCTACTTCGGCCACGACGCGCTGGTCGCCCTGCGGCTGCAGGCCGACCGCACCGTCGTCACGGCCCGCGTCAACGGCCACGAGGTCCCGCCGGCCGGGTCCATCGTCGGCCTGTCGGTCGTCGGCCAGGCGCGCGCCTTCGCCGGCTGACCACCTCCCACGGCGGACGCGGGGGGTGCGGGACGTCAGCCGACGACCCAGTGCCGCCCGTAGCCGTAGACGAGGAACGCCACGAAGTTCGCGAGGCCGAAGGTGAGCAGGACCACCGCGACGACCCGCCACCGCGACTGGCTCAGCGGCCGGCGCCAGTAGTCGATGGTCGCCCAGACGGCGAACGGGACGAACAGCGGGAACAGGCCCAGCACGAGAGCCACCACCAGCGGCCAGACCGGTGGTCGCGACGGCGGGGTGCGCGCCAGCAGGTGCGGCAGCCCCTCCCCCTCGGCGCGCGGGTAGCCGACGACCGTGCCCCTGTCCGTCATGCCCTCCACGACGTCCCCCTCCCCCAGGTGGGACCAGTGAGCCAGACCGGTGCACACCACCGCAAGCACTTCGGCGAAGTCAGCTCCACGCGGCGTGCAGCGCGAGTGCGCGCACGTCCGTGAGCGAGGCGACCTGGTCGACGACGACCCGCAGGGCGGCGCCGTCGTCGGGCGCCTCCTTCCAGTCGGTGAGCAGGTCGGGGTCGAGCCGGCCGACGGGGTCGGCCAGGTACGCCGCCACGAGGTCGCGCACGACCTGCCGCTGCCCGGCCAGCACGTCGAGCCGCTCCTGCGCGTGCATGACGAAGTGGGCGGCCACCGCCTTGAGGACGGCGCACTCGGCCCGGGTGTCGTCCGGCACCACCAGCGCGGCGTCGTACCGCGTGAGGTCGCCGTCACCGTGCCGCTCGCGCGTCGCGCGCTCCACGGCCAGGACGAACCGCCCGACGAGCCGCGAGGTCATGTCCTTGAGCGCTGCGCGGTCCGCCCGCGAGCCGTCGTATGCGGCAGGCACCGCGCCGCTGGCCAGCACCCGTTCCAGCGCGGCGCCGAGGGCGTCGGTACCGAGGTCGGCGGCGTAGAGGCCGGTGGCGACCGCGAGGACGCTGTCGACGTCGGTGGCGTCGCGCAACCGGCGCAGGTCGAGCCGCCCCGAGGCGACCGCGTCCTCGACGTCGTGCACGGAGTAGGCGACGTCGTCGGACCAGTCCATGACGTCGGCCTCGATGCAGCGACGCCCTGGGGGCCGGTCGCCGCGGAACCACTCGAAGACCGGCAGATCGTCGGCATACACACCGAACTTGGTCGTGCCGGAAGGGCCCTCGCCACGCGGCCACGGGTACTTGGTGGACGCGTCGAGGCTCGCGCGGGTGAGGTTGAGCCCGGCCGGGCGGCCGTCCGGGTGCACCCGCTTGGGCTCGAGCCGGGTCAGTAGGCGCAGGGTCTGGGCGTTGCCCTCGAACCCGCCGATGCCAGCCGCGAGCGCGTCGAGCGCCTGCTCGCCGTTGTGGCCGAAGGGCGGGTGGCCGAGGTCGTGGGCGAGGCAGGCGGTGTCGACCACGTCGGCGCTGCAGCCGAGGGCGGCGCCGAACTCGCGCCCGATCTGCGCGACCTCCAGGGAGTGGGTCAGCCGGTTCCGGACGAAGTCGTCGTCGCCGGGCTGCAGGACCTGCGTCTTGGCCGAGAGCCGGCGCAGCGAGGCGGAGTGCAGGAGCCGGGCGCGGTCGCGGGCGAAGTCGTCGCGGTCGGCGCGCTTGGTCACGGGGTCCTCGCGGACCCAGCGCTCCCGGTCGGCCTCGGCATATGCCACGGGGCCGAGCCTAGATCCCGTCGGGTCAGGCGTCGCCCGCCGCCCCGGGCCCGTCGACCGCAGCCGTCGCGGAGCCATCGTCTTCAGCCGTCGCGGACCCGGCCGGTGCCGCGGCAGCTCGGGCGGCCTCGGCCGCCCGCTCGACCCACTTGGGCTGCTCGCCGTACCGCTGCGGGCCGATGAGCCTGCCCTCGGCGCTGTCGGCCACGAGCTGCGCCATCCGCTTGTCCCGGGTGGCCTGCTGCTTGGCGCTCGTGACCCAGTGCACGGCGACCCGGCGGTACGACGGCGTCGCCTCGCGCCAGAAGGCCGACGCCGCGGGGTCGGCCGCGAGCTGTGCGGCGTGGGCGGGGTCGAGCTCGCGCTCGTCGCCCTCGTAGGAGTAGGTGCCCGAGCGGTCCTCGCGCCGCCGGGCATAGGCGGCGAGGCCGGCCGGCCTCATCCGCCCCTCGGCGGTCAGGCGCTCGACCGCGGCGATGTTGATCTGCGACCAGGTGCTGCCCGGCTTGCGCGGCGTCCAGCGCTGGCGCGTGGTGTCCTCGTCGATGCGCTGGGCCACCGAGTCGATCCAGCCGAAGCACAGCGCCTCGAGGACGGCGTCCTCCCACAGGAGACCGCGCTCGGCGACGTGCTTCTTGTGCAGCCCCATCCAGAGCTCGGACTCGGTCTCGTGGTGGGCCTCGAGCCAGGCCCGGAACTCCTCAGGCCCGCTGAAGAACGTCGCAGGCCTCTCCGGGGTCCCGCCCGGCGTCCCAGCCGCGTAGCGCCGTGCCATGGCGCAAGGGTGCCACGCGCCGCCGACGCGCGGCAGCGCGCTGCCAGGCGAGCGAGGCGACCACCACGCCGAGGGCCCAGACGACGTGCCAGCCGTTCATGACGAGCAGCACCAACACGGAGGTGAGGGCGACCACCGCCGTCCACCAGGCGGCGCCACCCCGCGGGAGGAGGCGGACGGCCGCACCCGTGCCGAGCACGTAGACGAGGGTGAAGCAGCCGGTCGCCATCAGCATCAGGGGCGTCAGGCCCAGGTGCAGCACCTCGGCGGCGACGAGCCACGCGATCGACTGGGCCGCCACCAGCGCGAGGCTCCGTCGTGGGACCTCGCCCGGGCCGCTGCCGCGCGCGAGCGCCACGGGGAGGGCGCCCTCTCGGGCGAGCGCGGCGCCGAGGCGCGAACCACCCGCGAAGTAGGCGTTCATCGCACCGACCGTGAGGAGCACCGCGACGAAGGCGGTGACGACGCGGACCGAGCCCCCCATCCCGGCCGCCAGCAGGTCGGAGAGCGGGGCCTCGCTGCGCGCGGTGGCCGGACCCAGGACGAGCAGGCTGGTCGCCGCCAGCGCGAGGTAGAGCACGCCGACGACGACGATCGCGATGCCGGTCGCGCGGGGCACGTCGCGGCGCGGCGTGCGGTACTCGCCGGCCAGGGACGCGACGGCCTCCCATCCGGCGAACCCCCAGACGAGCAGTGCGGCGGCAGTGCCCACGGCGGCCCACCCGTGCGGGGCGAACGGCGTGAGGTGGTCCCACCGGGCGTGGGGCAGAGCCGCCGCCACGGTCACGGCGATGAGCGTCGCGAGCACGCCGGTGAGCACGAGCTGGACCCGGCCCGAGAGGCGCAGGCCGGCGGCGTTCACCAGTCCCACTCCCCCGATGAGCGCGGCCGCCACGACGACCGCCGTCCAGCGACCGCCCCCGACCGCGTCGGCGACGTACCCGCCGGCCATGAGCGACGCCGGGGGCGCGCCCACGGGGATCGCGAAGTAGAAGCACCACCCGACGGCCCCGGCGGCTCTGGTGCCGAAGGCCCGGCCCACGTAGGTCGAGACCCCACCGCTGTCCGGGAAGCGCGCCCCCATCGCCGCGAAGGTGAGCGCCAGCGGGACGCTCAGGAGCACGAGCGCCAGCCACGCGACCAGCGACGCCGGGCCGGCGATCCCGGCGGCGAGCGCGGGCAGCGTGATGACCCCGGTCCCCAGGACCGCGCCGATGGACAGGGCGGCTCCCTGGGCGACGGACAGTCGTGTGCTCATGGGTCGATCCTGCTCGCGCATTGGCCCGGCCAGAAGGGCCAACTCTTGGCAGGTCATTTGGGCCAATCTACGGTGGCGCCATGGAGCTCCACCTCGACCTCGGCCGCGACCCGGGTGACGACCGGCGCACCGGCGGGGACCGCACCGTACGGCTGTACCGGGCCCTGCTCGACGCGATCCTCGACGGGCGGCTCTCCCCCGGCGACCGGCTCCCCCCGACCCGCGAGCTCGCCGCCCGGCTGGGCGTGGCGCGCGGGACCGTCGCCACGGCATACGACCGACTCGCGGCGGAAGGGTTCCTGGAGAGCCGCGTCGGCTCGGGCACGTACGTGGCCGCCGAGGTGCAGCCCCACCGCTCGCGCCGGGCCCCGGTCGGGGAGGTGCGTCCGCGCCAGGTCTGGTCGTCGCTGCCGCCGCCGGTCCTCGACGTCACGCCGGCCGGGTTCGACCTGTCGGTGGGCGGCCCGGACACCAGCCTCTTCCCCCTCGCCACCTGGCGCCGGCTCGTCTCGGCCACCCTGCGGCCGTCGCTGCTGCACGCATCGGCGTACGCGGGCGGCGGTCACCCGGACCTGCAGCGCGAGGTCGCGCGGCACGTCGGCCAGTCCCGGTCGGTGGTGGCCGGGCCGGACGACGTCGTGCTCACCGGGGGCGCCCAGCAGGGTCTCGACGTCGTCACCCGCGCGCTGGTCGAGCCGGGCGACGTGGTCGTCGTCGAGGACCCCGGCTACACCGCGGCGGTGCGCCTCTTCGCGTCGCACGGCGCGACGGTGGTCGGCGTCTCCGTCGACGAGGAGGGCCTGGTGGTCGAGGCACTGCCTCGCCGCGCCCGGATGGTCTATGTCACGCCGTCGCACCAGTTCCCCACCGGTGCCGTGATGTCGCTGCGGCGACGGATCGCGTTGCTGGAGTGGGCCTCCCGGCGCAACACCGTCGTCGTGGAGGACGACTACGACAGCGAGTTCCGGTACGAGGACAGGCCGCTCGCGCCGCTGCAGAGCCTCGACCGCGACGGCCGGGTCGTCTATGTCGGGTCCTTCTCCAAGACGCTGATGCCGTCGCTGCGGGTCGGGTACGTCGTCGCGCCGCGATCGGTGCAGGACGCCGTGCGGGCCGCGAAGCTGCTCAGCGACTGGCAGGGCGACGCCGTCACCCAGGGCGCGCTCGCGCGCTTCCTCGGTGAGGGGCTGCTCGCCGCCCACGTGCGCCGGGTGACCGCGGTGTATGCCGAGCGCCGCGCGGCCCTGCTCGCCGCGCTGGACGACCTGCCGGAGGGGATGCTCGAGGTGGTGCCGTCCTCGGCCGGCCTGCACGTCTGCGCCTGGCTCGCAGACGCAGGGCGGGACGACGTGGCGCTGGCCGCCGCGGCGTCGAGGGCCGGTGTGACGGTGGAGCCGGTGTCGCCGCGCTTCCACGGCTCGGACCCCCGCCCCGGCCTGGCCATGGGCTTCCGGCGGGTGCCCGCCGAGCGGATGCAGGAAGCCGTCGAGAGGCTCGCCGAGGTGCTGTGAGACCGGCCACTGCTCCACGAATTGCGAGGTCAGGTGGCCCGACGGAGGGTGGAGCCATGACAGACCTGAGTGGAAAGACCGTGGCCTTCCTCGTCGCCAAGGAGGGCATCGAGCGGGTGGAGCTGACCGAGCCGTGGAAGGCCGTGGAGCAGGCCGGAGCCACCCCCAAGCTGCTGTCCCCCGAGACCGGCGAGGTGCAGACCTTCGACCACCTCGACAAGGCCGAGACCCGGCCGGTCGACACCGCCGTGGGCGACGCGTCCATGGACGACTACGACGCCCTCGTCCTGCCCGGCGGCGTCGCCAACCCCGATGCGCTGCGCACCGACGAGACCGCGGTCGGCTTCGTCCGCGACTTCGTCGCCAGCGGCAAGCCCGTCGCCGCCATCTGCCACGCGCCGTGGACGCTGGTCGAGGCCGGCGTCGTCCAGGGCCGCACGCTGACCTCGTGGCCGAGCCTGCAGACCGACATCCGCAACGCCGGTGGCGAGTGGGTCGACAAGGAGGTCGTCCAGGACGGCAACCTCATCACCAGCCGCAACCCCGACGACATCCCGGCGTTCAACGACGCGCTGCTCGAGGCGCTCAGCCACGGAGCGGCCGCGCAGAACGCCTGACCGGCCCCTTCCCCGCCGTCTTTGAGCGATCGCAGCGGTTCTGGCC
>NZ_JBHUYG010000115.1:0-12618 GCF_042668795.1 Pedococcus sp. NPDC057267
GCTGCCCCCGGACTGCGGTTTGCCGCGTGCGCAGGGCGCGCACGCGGCATACCGACGGGTTGGGAGGCGGGTCAGGCGTTGACGACCAGCCCCAGCTCGCTCGTGCTGGCCAGCCCGGGGTGCTTGGGCAGGATCCGCACGGTGTAGCCGAACGAACCGGTCCGCGAGAGCGCGAAGTCGCCCGCGAACTGGTGCCGGCCGCCCTCGTAGGACTCCACGAAGTCGAGCGACTTGACCTCGACGTCCTTGAGCTCGTCGCTGTCGCGGGCGGTGCCGTGCACCACCTGGACGTCGACGTCGGCCGGGTCGAGGCCGTCGAGCGAGACGTACGCGCGCACGTGCAGCGTCTCGCCGATCTGCGGGCTGTCGCCGACGCCCGAGGACTCGACGTGGTCCACGCGGACGTTCGGCCACGCGGCCGTGACCTTGGCCTTGTATGCCGACAGCTCGCGGGCACCGACGAAGGTCTCGCCGTTGAGGGCCCAGCCCGCGCGGGCTGCGGGTCCGTAGAGCTGGGTGGTGTAGTCGCGCACCATGCGGCTCGCCAGGACCTTCGGGCCCAGGGTCTGCAGGGTGTGCACCATCATCCCGAGCCAGTTCTGGGGCAGGCCCTCGGCGTCACGGTCGTAGAACCGCGGGGCGACGACGGTCTCGATGAGGTCGTAGAGCGCGGCCGCCTCGATGTCGTCGCGGCGGTGGGCGTCCTCGACGCCGTCGGCGGTCGGGATGGCCCAGCCGTTCTCGCCGTCGTACCACTCGTCCCACCAGCCGTCCAGGATGGAGAGGTTGAGCCCGCCGTTGAGGGCGGCCTTCATGCCCGACGTGCCGCACGCCTCGAACGGGCGCAGCGGGTTGTTCAGCCAGACGTCGCAGCCCGGGTACAGGTACTGCGCCATGGCGATGTCGTAGTTGGGCAGGAAGACGATCCGGTGGCGGATCTCCGGGTCGTCGGCGAAGCGGACCATCTGCTGGATGAGCTGCTTGCCTGTCTCGTCGGCGGGGTGGGACTTGCCGGCGATGACGAGCTGGATCGGGCGCTCCGGGTCGAGCAGGAGGCGCTTGAGCCGCTCGGGGTCGCGCAGCATGAGGGTGAGGCGCTTGTACGTCGGCACGCGCCGGGCGAAGCCGATGGTCAGCACGTCGGGGTCGAGCACGTCGTCGACCCAGCCGAGCTCGGCCGGGCTGGCCCCGCGCTTCTTCCACGACGAGCGGGTGCGCCGACGGGCCTCCTGCACGAGCTGGGCGCGCATCTCGCGCTTGGTCTCCCAGATCGCGTGGCGGGGGACGTCGGAGATGCGGTCCCAGGCGTGGTCGCGCTCGATGTCGGTGGTGCCCAGGTGCTTCGCGGCGAGCTCGTAGACCCTGCGGTCGACCCAGGTGCCGGCGTGGACACCGTTGGTGACGCTCGTGATCGGCACCTCGTCGTCGTCGAAGCCCGGCCACAGGCCGTCGAACATCTCGCGGCTGACGACACCGTGCAGCTGGGAGACGCCGTTGGCGCGCTGGCCGAGGCGCAGGCCCATGACGGCCATGTTGAAGATGCCGGCCTGGCCGCCCGGGTAGTCCTCCGCGCCGAGGGCGAGGAGGCGCTCGATGGGCACACCGGCCACGGCGTTGTCGCCGCCGAAGTGCAGCTCGATGAGGTCGGCGCCGAACCGGTCGATGCCGGCCGGGACGGGGGTGTGCGTGGTGAACACGGTCGCCGCGCGCACGGCCTCGAGCGCCTCGTCGAAGCTGAGGCCGGCCTGCTGGGTCAGCTCGTGGATGCGCTCGACGCCGAGGAAGCCCGCGTGGCCCTCGTTGGTGTGGTAGACGTCCGGCGCCGGGGCCCCGGTGAGGCGCGACCACAGGCGCAGGGCACGCACGCCGCCGATGCCGAGCAGCATCTCCTGCTGCAGGCGCTGCTCGCCGCCACCGCCGTAGAGGCGGTTGGTGATGTCCCGGGCGGCCTCGTCGTTCTCGGGCACGTCGGAGTCGAGGAGCAGCAGCGGCACGCGGCCGACCTGCGCCCGCCACACGTGGGCGTGCAGCTCGCGGCCGCCGGGCAGGTCGAGGGTGATGACGCAGGGGGTGCCGTCGTCCTCGCGCAGCAGGCTGAGCGGCAGGCCGTCGGGGTCGAGGACCGGGTAGGTCTCCTGCTGCCAGCCGTCGCGGTTGAGGCTCTGCTTGAAGTAGCCGGTCTTGTAGAAGAGGCCGACGCCCACGATCGGGACGCCGAGGTCGGAGGCGGTCTTCAGGTGGTCGCCGGCGAGGATGCCGAGGCCGCCGGAGTACTGCGGCAGCACCTCGGTGATGCCGAACTCGGGGCTGAAGTAGCCGATCGACCGGGGGGCGCGGCGGCCCATGTCGTCCGGCTCCTGGCCCTCGGCCCACGCCTGGTACCAGCGGGGCTCGGTGAGGTACTCGTCGAGGTCGGCCTTGGCTGCGGCGACAGCGGCGACGAAGTCGTGGTTGCCGGCGAGGTCGGCGAGCTCCTGGGGGGACAGGGCCGACAGGAGGCGCACCGGGTCATGGCGGACCTTGGTCCACCGGTCGGGGTCGATGCGCTGGAACAGGTCCCGGGTCGGGGGGTGCCACGACCACCGCAGGTTGCTTGCGAGGTCGCCGAGCGCTGCAATGGGCTCGGGCAGGACGGTACGGACGCTGAAGCGTCGGATGGCCTTCACGAGGGGCCATCCTAAGCCCTCGGGGCCCCATCCTTGTTGGTTTCTTGCAGATCTTTCAGGGATTTCAGCGCGACGCCCCTGGCCTGCGCAAAGAGGTCCGCCGGGCGTCGCGAACATGTGCCCAGCGGGCGAACCGAGTAGCGTCGGGCGCGTGACTGCGACCCCCCGAGCAACCACACCGCCCACCCCCGCCGCTCCGTCCGCGGTCGCCCCGGGGACGACCCGGACGGGAGGGTCGAAACCGCCGCGTTCCACCCCTCCCCAGCGACCCGTCGGCCGCATCCCGGTGCAGGACGTCCGCCCGTGCGTGGACAACGGCGCCCGGCCGGCGGCCAGCGTGGTGGGCGAGGAGCTCACGGTCACCGCCACGGTGTTCCGCGAGGGCCACGACGCGGTCAACGCCTCGGTCGTGCTCACCTCCCCCACCGGGACCGAGACGCTGGTGCCGATGACCCTGGTCAACCCGGGCCTCAACGCGTGGGAGGCCGTCATCGCCCCCGACGAGCTGGGGCTGTGGAGCTACCGGGTCGAGGGCTGGTCGGACCCCTACGCGACATGGGACCACGACGCCTCGATCAAGGTCGCCGCCGACATCGACTCCGAGCTCATGCTCGAGGAGGGCGCCCGGGTGCTGGAGCGCGCCCTGGCCGAGGTCGAGCGCCCGGCCGCCGCGCGCACCCTGCTCGAGGACGCCGTGACCGCCCTGCGCGACACCCGACGACCGCCGCAGGCCCGTCTGCACGTCGGCACGGACCCGGCCGTGCGCACCGAGCTGCACGACCGCCCGCTGCGCGACCACGTCAGCCCATCCGCCGACCTGCCGCTCCTCGTCGAGCGCGAGCGCGCCCTCTACGGCGCCTGGTACGAGATCTTCCCGCGCTCGGAGGGAGCGGTGCAGGACCCCGAGACCGCAAAGTGGACGTCCGGCACCCTGCGCACCGCCGCGAAGCGCCTCCCCGCCATCGCCGACATGGGCTTCGACGTCGTCTACCTCACCCCGATCCACCCCATCGGCACGACGGCCCGCAAGGGCCCGAACAACACCCTCGACGCCGGCCCCGACGACCCGGGCAGCCCCTACGCCATCGGCTCCCCCGACGGCGGCCACGACGCCATCCACCCCGACCTCGGCACGTTCGAGGACTTCGACGCGTTCGTCGCCCGCGCCGAGGAGCTCGGGCTCGAGGTGGCCCTCGACATCGCGCTGCAGTGCTCGCCGGACCACCCGTACGTCACCAGCCACCCCGAGTGGTTCACGACGCGGGCCGACGGCACGATCGCGTACGCCGAGAACCCGCCGAAGAAGTACCAGGACATCTACCCGCTCAACTTCGACAACGACCCGGCCGGGGCGTATGCCGAGGTGCGCCGGGTCATCCAGGTTTGGATCGACCACGGGGTCAAGATCTTCCGTGTCGACAACCCCCACACCAAGCCGGTCGAGTTCTGGCAGTGGCTCATCGAGGACGTCGCGCGCGACCACCCGGACGTCATCTGGCTGGCCGAGGCGTTCACCAAGCCGGCGATGATGCACACGCTGGCGAAGGTCGGCTTCCAGCAGTCGTACACGTACTACGCCTGGCGCAACCAGAAGTGGGAGCTCGAGGAGTACGTCCGCGAGCTGGCGGGCGACGCGGCGGCATACATGCGCCCGTCGTTCTGGCCGACCACCCACGACATCCTCACGCCCTACATGCAGTTCGGCGGCCCGGCCGCCTGGAAGCTGCGGGCGGCCCTCGCCGCGACCCTCGTGCCGACCTACGGCATCTACGCCGGGTACGAGCTCATCGAGCACGTGGCGCGCCCGGGCGCGGAGGAGCAGATCGACAACGAGAAGTACCAGTACAAGAACCGCCACTGGGAGGACTACGAGCCCGGCGGCCCCAAGGAGGGGCAGTCGCTGGCCGGCTACCTCACGCGGCTCAACGAGATCCGTCGAGCGCACCCGGCGCTGCACTGGCTGCGGAACATCACCTTCCACCACGTGGACGACGAGAACATCATGGCGTTCTCCAAGCGCCGCGTGCTGCCCGACGGCACCGAGGACGTCGTCGTGGTCGTCGCCAACCTCGACCCGCACAGCACGCGCGAGTCGATGGTCCACCTCGACATGCCGGCGCTCGGGCTCGGCTGGCAGGACACGGTGGCCGCGCACGACCTCGTCACCGACCAGTCCTGGCAGTGGGGCGAGAACGTCTACGTGAGACTGGGTCCGGAGACCGAGCCCGTGCACGTCGTCGAGATCAGGAGGTTCTGATGCAGGGTCTCAACCTCAACCAGCCCGGCCTCAAGCACGACCCCGAGTGGTTCAAGACGGCCGTCTTCTACGAGGTCCTCGTCCGCGGCTTCGGCGACTCCAACGGGTCCGGGGCCGGCGACTTCACCGGGCTCATCAACCGGCTCGACTACCTGCAGTGGCTCGGCGTCGACTGCCTGTGGCTGCCGCCGTTCTACGCCTCGCCGCTGCGCGACGGCGGGTACGACATCGCCGACTACACCGCCGTCCTGCCCGAGTTCGGCACCCTGCCGGACTTCCAGGAGCTGGTGTCGCAGGCGCACGCGCGCGGCATCCGGATCATCACCGACTTCGTCATGAACCACACCAGCGACCAGCACCCGTGGTTCCAGGCCTCGCGCTCGGACCCCGAGGGGCCGTTCGGCGACTTCTACGTGTGGTCCGACACCGACGAGAAGTACGCCGACGCGCGCATCATCTTCATCGACACCGAGGTGTCGAACTGGACCTTCGACCCGGTGCGGCGCCAGTTCTTCTGGCACCGCTTCTTCTCCCACCAGCCGGACCTCAACTTCGAGAACCCCGCCGTCCACGAGGCGATGTTCGACGTCGTCCGGTTCTGGATGGACATGGGCATCGACGGCTTCCGGCTCGACGCGGTCCCCTACCTCTACGAGGAGGAGGGCCACAACGGCGAGAACCACCCCAAGACCCACGAGTTCCTCGCCAAGCTGCGGCGGATGGTCGACGAGGAGTACCCGGGCCGCATCCTGCTGGCGGAGGCGAACCAGCCGCCGGCCGACGTCGTGGACTACTTCGGCACCGAGGAGGCGCCGGAGTGCCAGATGTGCTTCCACTTCCCCGTCATGCCGATGCTCTACTACTCGCTGCGTGAGGAGAAGGCCGCGCCGATCATCGACGTGCTCGCCGACACCCCGCCGATCCCCAAGGGCGCCCAGTGGGGCACCTTCCTGCGCAACCACGACGAGCTCACGCTCGAGATGGTGACGCCGGAGCAGCGCGCCGCGATGTACGGCTGGTACGCCCCCGACCCCCGCATGCGGGCGAACGTCGGCATCCGGCGACGCCTCGCTCCCCTCCTGGACAACAGCCGGGCGGAGATCGAGCTGATCCACGCGCTGCTGCTCTCGCTGCCGGGCTCGCCGTGCCTCTACTACGGCGACGAGATCGGCATGGGCGACAACATCTGGCTCAACGACCGCGACTCGGTCCGCACGCCGATGCAGTGGACGCCCGACCGCAACGCCGGGTTCTCCACCACCGACCCCGGCAAGCTCTACCTGCCGGTCATCTCCTCGCTCGTCTACCACTACAACAACGTCAACGTGGAAGCCCAGATGGCGCACAGCTCCTCGCTGCTGCACTGGGTCAAGGCGATGCTCGAGATCCGCCGCCACCACCCGGTGTTCGGGCGCGGTGACTTCGAGGTCTGCCCCAGCGACAACGAGGGTGTGCTGTCGTTCCTGCGGGTCGAGTGGGCCGGCGAGGGCGACGCGCAGGACACCGAGGCCGTCCTGTGCGTCAACAACCTGACGAGCCGGCCGCAGGCGACCACCATCAAGGTGCCCGAGGAGTTCAAGGGCGCGCAGACGACGGACCTGTTCGGCGGCCTGGGCTTCCCGAAGGTGTCCGACGACGGGACCATCACCCTGACCCTGGGCTCGCGCGACTTCTTCTGGCTCCGACTGGCTCCGGCGGCTGCCCGTGGCTGAGATCCACAACTCGGCCTCCCTGTCGCCGACCAAGCTCGAGCTGCTCGCCGCCTGGATGGGCCGACAGCGCTGGTATGCCGCCAAGGGCAGCACCCCCCGCCTGCGCAAGCTCTGGTCGTGGCGCCTCGACGACCCCGCGGGGCAGGTCGGGATCGAGACCATCCTCGTCGTCGACGAGGCCGGCCCCGCGCCCGTGCTCTACCAGGTGCCCCTCACCTACCGGGCTGCACCGCTCGAGGGTGCGCAGTCGGCCCTGGTGGGCACCAGCGAGCACAGCGTCCTGGGCCGACGCTGGGTCTACGACGGCCCGCACGACCCGGTGTATGCCGCGCAGCTGCTCGAGCTGGCCCTCGGCCGGGCCGTGCCACAGGCCGGCTCGCAGTCCGACACGGTCGAGCCCGACGTGGTGGGTGAGCGCCACCGGTCGTGGACCCGGGAGGTGACCCTGCGCGGCTCACGGGTGCTGTCCGGCGAGCAGTCCAACACGTCGATCGTCTTCGACTGCGTCGACGCCGACGGAGCCCCGAAACCGTTGATCTGCAAGGTCTTCCGGATGCTGCACGACGGTGAGAACCCGGACGTCACCGTCCAGGGCGCACTGTCCGAGGGTGGCTCCACGCGGGTGCCCGGGATGGTCGGCGCCGTGTCCGCCCGCTGGCCCTCACCCGTGGAGGGCGGCCCGTCCGCCGCCGGCCACCTGGCGTTCGCCCAGGAGTTCTTCCCCGGCACCGAGGACGCGTGGCGCGTGGCGCTGCGGGCGATCGGTTCGGGCGAGGACTTCACCGCCCCGGCGCGCGACCTCGGTGCGGCAACGGCGGAGGTGCACGACCTGCTGGCGCGGGTGCTGCCGACCGAGCCCGTGACCGAGGCCGCCATCGCCGAGGTGGTGGCAGGCATGCGTGCGCGCTACATCGCCGCCGCGTCGGAGGTCCCGGCACTGGCCGCGTTCGAGCACCGCATCGCCTCGGTCTTCGACCGGGCCGTCAACGCCCCCTGGCCGCGACTCCAGCGGATCCACGGCGACTACCACCTCGGCCAAGTGCTGCAGGTGGCGGGTCGCGGGTGGGTGCTGCTCGACTTCGAGGGCGAGCCGCTGCGGCCACTGGCCGAGCGCAGCCGCCCCGACCTCGCGATCCGCGACGTGGCCGGCATGCTCCGCTCGTTCGACTACGCCGCCGGGTCGTGGGAGCAGTCCCACCCGGGCAGGAGCGCGCGCGACTGGGCCGCCGCCACCCAGGCATCCTTCCTCGACGGCTATGCCGCGGCGGCCGGGAGCGACCCCCGCGACAACCCCGCGCTGCTCATCGCGTTCCAGCTCGACAAGGCCCTCTACGAGGTGGTGTACGAGGCACGAAACCGCCCACCGTGGCTGACCATCCCCACCGCCGCAGTGGCCCGACTGCTCGACGACGCACGAAGGGACCTGGCATGAGCCCCAAGTTCGGCAAGAACAAGAAGGACCCGAAGGACCCCCAGGGCGACAGCACACCTGCTGCCCACCCGCTGGACACCTCCCAGACGCCGGCCGCTCCGGCTACGCATCCGGACCCCGAAGCCCCCGAGCCGGCGCAGGTCACCGAGCCCCCGGTGAGCCGCGAGCCCGAGCCGGCGCAGGTCACCGAGCCCCCGGTGAGCCGCGAGCCCGAGCCGGTCCCCGTGCCCGCCACGCCGCAGGAGGCGATCCGCGCCTTCATCGACGGGCGGCACCAGCAGCCGCACGACCTGCTCGGGCACCACCTGGAGCCCGAGGGCCTCGTGGTGCGCGCCTTCCGGCCGTTCGCGGCCTCCGTCGTCGTCCGCTTCGCCGACGGCGAGCACGTGGTCATGGAGCACGAGTCCGACGGCGTGTGGCGGGGCCTGCGGCCGGGGGCCACCCAGACGCAGGACTACCGCCTGCTCGTCACCTACGGCGACGGGATCGAGCACGTCCAGGACGACCCCTACCGGTTCGCGCCGACGCTGGGCGACCTCGACCGCTACCTCATCGGCGAGGGACGGCACGAGCAGCTCTGGACCGTCCTCGGCGCCCACGTGCGCGAGTACGGCGGCCCGATGGGCACGGTGGTCGGCACCTCGTTCGCCGTGTGGGCCCCGCGCGCCCAGGCCGTGCACGTCGTCGGCGACTTCAACGGCTGGGACAACCGCACCCACCCGATGCGCCTGCTCGGCGAGTCCGGCGTGTGGGAGCTCTTCGTCCCCGGCGTCGGCGACGGGGCCCTCTACAAGTTCATGGTCCGCGGGGCCGACGGCCGGGTCCGCGAGAAGGCCGACCCCATGGCGCGCTCGACCGAGCTGCCGCCGGGACGGGCGTCGCGGGTCGAGCACTCGCGCTACGACTGGCAGGACGAGGCCTGGCTTCGCCACCGCACCGAGAACGACCCGCACACCGGGCCCATGAGCGTCTACGAGGTGCACCTGGGCTCGTGGCGCAAGGGGCAGTCCTACCGCGACCTCGCCGAGCACCTCGTCAACTACACCCGCGACCTCGGCTTCACCCACGTCGAGTTCATGCCCGTCATGGAGCACCCGTACCCGCCGTCGTGGGGCTACCACGTCACGAGCTACTACGCGCCCAGCGCCCGCTTCGGGACGCCGGACGACTTCCGGTACCTCGTCGACCGGCTGCACCAGGCCGGCATCGGCGTCATCCTCGACTGGGTGCCCGGCCACTTCGCCACCGACCCGTGGGCCCTGGCGCAGTTCGACGGGCTCCCGCTGTACGAGCACCCCGACCCCCGCAAGGGCTGGCACCCCGAGTGGGGCTCGTACATCTTCGACTTCGGGCGCCAGCAGGTGCGCAACTTCCTCGTGGCGAATGCCGTGTACTGGCTCGAGGAGTTCCACGTCGACGGCCTGCGCGTCGACGGTGTCGCGTCGATGCTCTACCTCGACTACGCCCGCCGCGACGGCGAGTGGATCCCCAACGTCCACGGCGGCCGCGAGAACCTCGAGGCGGTGGGCCTGCTCCAGGAGGCCAACGCCACGGCATACAAGCGCGTCCCCGGCATCGTCACGATCGCCGAGGAGTCCACCTCCTGGCCGGGCGTCACCAAGCCGACCGACGCGGGCGGCCTGGGCTTCGGGCTGAAGTGGAACATGGGCTGGATGAACGACTCCTTGCGCTACCTGAAGGAGGACCCGGTCCACCGGCAGTACCACCACAACCTGCTGACGTTCTCGCTCATGTACGCGTACAGCGAGAACTACCTGCTGCCGATCAGCCACGACGAGGTCGTGCACGGCAAGGGCTCCCTGCTGCGCAAGGCACCGGGCAGCCGCTACGACCAGCTGGCCACGGTGCGCGCCTACCTCGCGTACATCTGGAGCCACCCGGGCAAGCAGCTCATCTTCATGGGCAGCGAGTTCGCCCAGGAGGCCGAGTGGGCCGACGGCCGTGAGCTCGACTGGTGGCTGCTCGACCACGCCGCCCACTACCGGGTGCACAACCTGGTCAAGGAGCTCAACCGGGTCTACAAGGACAGCAAGGCCCTGTGGGCGCTGGACTCGGACTCGGCCGGGTTCGAGTGGCTCAACGCCAACGACAACGCGGGCAACACCTACTCCTACCTGCGGTTCGGGACCCCCGACCGGCAGGGGGACGTGCTCGCGGTGGCCGTGAACTTCGGCGGCATCTCCCGTGACCCGCTGCGCCTGGGCGTGCCCCGCGCGGGGCGCTGGCGGGTGGTCCTCGACACGAGCGGGTTCGACGAGTTCGGCACGGCCAGCCAGGCCGGGGTCGAGCTGCAGGCCCAGGAGGTACCCGCCGACGGCCAGCCGTACTCCGTCGAGGTGACGGTGGCCAAGCTGTCCGCCGTCTACCTGGCGCCGGTCGAGGAGGCCGCCTCCGAGCAGCCGACCGTGACGGCCGGTCACACCGCACCCGTCGGACCGACCGCGTAGTCCCTGACACCGAGGAGCAGCCATGAGCGACCCGCGCGCCGGCCAGCCGGCCCAGCCGTCCGACCTCGTCGACGTCCCGCACCTCGTCACCGCGTACTACACGCTGCAGCCGGACCCGCAGGACGTCGACCAGCAGGTGGCGTTCGGGACCTCAGGGCACCGCGGCTCGAGCCTGAGGACGGCGTTCAACGAGGCGCACATCCTGGCCACCACGCAGGCGATCTGCGACTACCGGGCAGCACAGGGCTACGACGGGCCGCTGTTCATGGGGCGGGACACGCACGGGCTGTCCGAGCCCGCGTGGGCCTCGGCCCTCGAGGTGCTCGCCGCCAACGACGTGACCGTGCTCGTCGACGACCGCGACGGCTACACGCCCACCCCGGCGGTCTCGCACGCGATCATCCGCGCCAACCAGGGCCGAACGAGCGGCAGCGGCCTCGCCGACGGCATCGTCGTCACGCCGTCGCACAACCCGCCGACCGACGGTGGGTTCAAGTACAACCCGCCGCACGGCGGACCCGCCGACTCCGACGCCACGAAGGTCATCGCGGCACGCGCGAACGAGCTGATCGCCGGTGGCCTCGCGGAGGTCAAGCGCGTGCCCTTCACCCGCGCGCGCGCCGCTGCGGGCGCCTACGACTTCCTGGGCACCTATGTCGACGACCTGCCGAGCGTCGTCGACGTGGGCAGGATCCGCGAGGCGGGCATCCGCATCGGGGCGGACCCGCTGGGCGGGGCCTCCGTGGCGTACTGGGGCGAGATCGCCGACCGGCACGGGATCGACCTGACCGTGGTGAACCCGCTCGTCGACCCGACCTGGCGCTTCATGACGCTGGACTGGGACGGCAAGATCCGGATGGACTGCTCCTCCCCCTCCGCGATGGCCTCGCTCATCGCGCGCAAGGACGAGTACGACCTCGCGACGGGCAACGACGCCGACGCCGACCGGCACGGGATCGTCACCCCGGACGCCGGGCTGATGAACCCGAACCACTTCCTCGCCGTGGCGATCCAGTACCTCTTCGGCGGGGCCCGCCCGGACTGGCCGAGCGGTGCCGCGATCGGCAAGACGCTGGTCTCGAGCTCGATGATCGACCGGGTGGCCGCCGACGTGGGCGGCCGGCTCGTCGAGGTGCCCGTCGGGTTCAAGTGGTTCGTCCCGGGGCTCATCGACGGCAGCTTCGGCTTCGGCGGTGAGGAGTCGGCCGGGGCCTCGTTCCTGCGCCGCGACGGCAGGGCGTGGACGACCGACAAGGACGGCATCCTGCTCGCGCTGCTCGCGTCCGAGGTGCTCGCGGCCACGGGGAGGACGCCCAGCGAGCACTACCGCGAGCTGGTCGCGCGGCACGGCGACCCGGCATACGCCCGCATCGACGCCCCGGCGAACCGCGAGCAGAAGGCCAAGCTCGCCGCGCTCTCCCCCGGCGATGTCTCCGCGGACCGCCTCGCGGGCGAGCCGATCACGGCCAAGCTGACCGAGGCGCCCGGCAACGGGGCCGCGATCGGCGGCCTCAAGGTGGTGACGGAGAGCGCCTGGTTCGCCGCCCGCCCGTCCGGCACCGAGGACGTCTACAAGATCTATGCCGAGTCGTTCCGCGGTCCCGAGCACCTGGCACAGGTGCAGGCCGAGGCGCGCGAGGTGGTCGGAGCCGCGCTCGGGGGCTGAGGCGCCCCACTCGGGGGACGGCCCTCGGCACGCGCCCATCCCCACTTGTTGCCAGCAGGTGGTCACGGGACGTCCCCAGAGCGGCTTCCGTGACCACGTGGTGGCAACAAGTGGGGTGGTAGATCGCCGGGGCCGGGTAGATTCGGAGGGATCCTCCGGAATTAAACGGAGGGTTGCTCCGTTGTACTGGACATGACGACGCGCCAGAGCTCCCGACCCGTGACCCGCCCCTCCTCCTTCCCGCGCTCCGGTGACCATGGCCCCAACCTCGCAACGCTCGACCAGCTGCGAGGGCTGCGACGCCCCCGGCTGATGACGCCGGAGGCGCGGCGCCACCAGGTGCCGCAGGAGTGCAGCGCCTGCTGATCCCCGGCTCCGCGACCACAGCGCGCGACGACGGCCCGGACACCCCATCGG
>NZ_JBHUYG010000116.1:0-12459 GCF_042668795.1 Pedococcus sp. NPDC057267
TGCGGGGTGAGCCAGGTCCGCTCGGGCAGCTCCCGCGGGCTGATCCCGCCCTCCCCCGCCCCGCGCAGCAGGTCGAGCACGAGCGCGGCCGGCCCGGCACTGGAGGAGCGCAGCACGGTGTCACCCAGGCGGACGGCCACGGCACCCGCCGCCTCGAGGGCGGCCACCTCCTCGGGGGTGATGCCGCCCTCGGGCCCGACGACGACCACCACGTCGCCCTCGGTCGGGAGGGTCCGGCTCGCCAGGCTCGTGGTCGCGTCCTCGTGCAGGACGTATGCCGCCGCGGCACCGGCCACGCGCGCCGTGAGCGTCTTCGTCGTGACCAGCTCGGCGACGACGGGCACCCGCCCCCGGCGGGACTGCTTGGCGGCTGCGACGACCGTCGCGACCCACTTGCCGCGGGCCTTCTCCCCCCGCTCGCCGCGCCACTGCACGATGCACCGGGCGGCCTGCCACGGGACCACCTCGTCGACGCCGAACTCCGTCGCGGCCTCGACCGCCTGGTCGTCGCGGTCGCCCTTGGCCAGGGCCTGCACCAGCACGAACCGGGGCTGGGGCTCGGGCACCTCCTGGACCTCCAGCACCTGGAGGTCCAGCTCACCGCGGCCGGCCCCGGTGACCTCGCAGACCAGGCGCCTGCCCGCGCCGTCGGCGAGCAGCACGCGCTCCCCCGCGGCGATCCGGCGCACGGTGGCGGCGTGCCGACCCTCGGGCCCGTCCAGCACCACGGCGGACCCGGGCAGGGCGGAGGCCACGCGGGCCGGGTCGACGAGGAAGAGCGGGAGCGTCATGGCCGGGTCAGGGCTCAGCGGCCCTTGAAGGCCTCGCGCAGCTTGCCGAACAGGCCCTGGTTGGCGGGCGCGAGACGACCCTCGGGGCGCTCCTCCCCGCGCAGCACCGCGAGCTGGCGCAGGAGCTCCTCCTGCTGCTCGTCGAGGCGGGTCGGGGTCATGACGTTGGCGTGGACGATCAGGTCGCCGCGGCCGCCGCCGCGCAGGTGCGTCACGCCGAGACCGCGCAGCGTCACCGCGTCACCGGCCTGCGTGCCCGGCTTGACCTCGAGCTCCTGGGAGCCGTCGAAGGTGTCGAGCTTCAGCGTCGTGCCGAGCGCAGCCGCGGTCATGGGCAGCTCGACCGTGGCGTGCAGGTCGTCGCCGCGGCGCTGGAAGGTCGCGTGCGGCCGGACGGACACCTCCACGTAGAGGTCGCCGGCGGGTCCTCCGCCCTGGCCGACCTCGCCCTCACCCGTGAGCTGGATGCGGGTGCCGGTGTCGACGCCCGCCGGGACCTTGATGGTGAGGGTGCGGCGGGTGCGGACGCGGCCGTCGCCGGAGCACTCGAAGCACGGGCTGACGAGCACCTCGCCGTAGCCCTGGCAGGTCATGCAGGGGCGGCTGGTCATCACCTGGCCGAGGAAGGACCGCTGCACCTGCTGGATCTCGCCCCGGCCGCCGCAGACGTCACAGGTCCGGCGCGAGGTGCCCGGCTGGGCGCCGTCGCCGTGGCAGGTGGAGCAGACGACGGCCGTCTCGACCGTGAGCTCCTTCTCGGCGCCGAAGACGGCGTCGGCCATGTCGATGTCGAGCCGGATCAGGGCGTCCTGGCCGCGGCGCTGGCGCGAGCGCGGGCCGCGCTGGGCGGTGCCGGCCCCGGCGCCGAAGAACGCGTCCATGATGTCGCTGAACGAGAAGCCCTGGCCGAAGCCCGCAGCACCGGCGGCGTACGGGTCGGCGCCCATGTCGTACGAGCGGCGCTTCTCCGGGTCGGAGAGCACGTCGTAGGCCTGGGACACCTTCTTGAACTGCTCCTCCGCCTCCGGGCTGGGGTTGACGTCCGGGTGCAGGGTGCGCGCCTTCTTGCGGTAGGCCCGCTTGATGTCCTCGGCGGTGGCGTCCCGCGAGACGCCGAGGTCCTGGTAGTAGTCGTTCACGAAGATCCTTGTCAGTGGTGCATCGACACGGTCGGGGAGCCGGCGGCGGTGACGGCCCCGCGGGAGGTGGACCCGGCGCTCACTGCGCGAGGATCCGGGAGACGTAGGTGGCGACCGCCCGCACCGAGGCCATGGTGGTCGGGTAGTCCATCCGGGTCGGGCCGAGGACGCCGAGCCCGGCGACGAGGTCTGCCCCGGTGCCGTACTCGGTGGAGACGACCGAGGTCGACTGCAGCCCGGCATACGGGTTCTCGTGGCCGATCCGCACGGAGACGGCGTCGGAGGTCTCGCGCGCGGTGCCGAGCAGCTTGAGCAGGATGACGTGCTGCTCGAGCGCCTCGAGGACCGGCCCGATGGTGAGCGGGAAGTCGGTGCCGACGCGGGCGAGGTTGGCCGTGCCGGCGAGGACGACGCGCTCCTCGCGCTCCTCGACCAGCGCGTCCTCGAGCGACTGCACGACGGCGCGGACGAGGTCGCGGTCGGCGGGCTCGAACTCCTCGGGCAGCGAGGACAGGGCCGCCGAGGCGTCCACGAGCCGCTCCCCCACGGCCCGGGCGTTGACCTTGGCCCGGACCAGCCCGAGGGTGGCCTCGCCCTCGGGCGTGGTGAGGTCCGCGGTGGTCTCGATGACCCGCTGCTCGACCCGGCCGGTGTTGACGATGAGCACGACCATGAGCCGCCGGCCGCCCATCGGCACGAACTCGATGTGCCGCACCGAGGACCGGGTCAGCGACGGGTACTGCATGACGGCGACCTGGCGGGTCAGCTGCGCGAGCAGCCGCACCGTCCGGTCGACGACGTCGTCGAGGTCGACGGCGCCCTCGAGGAAGTGGGCGATGGCGGCGCGCTCGGCCGCCGACATCGGCTTGACCGAGCTGAGCCGGTCGACGAACAGGCGGTAACCGGCGTCGGTCGGGACCCGCCCCGCGCTGGTGTGCGGGGCCGCGATCAGCCCCTCCTCCTCGAGCACGGCCATGTCGTTGCGGACCGTCGCCGCGGACACCCCGAGGTGGTGGCGCTCGAGCAGCGCCTTGGACCCGACCGGCTCGGACGTCTCGACGTAGTCCTGGACGATGGCGCGCAGCACGGCGAGGCGTCGTTCTTCGCTCATGGCGCTCCTGTCGTTCGGCTGGCACTTCGTCCGCGGGCGGGGCCGCCCGTGGCAGCTCCCCACGTTGGCACTCACACCCTCGGAGTGCCAAGTCTATGCCGTTCGGCGCGCCCCGGCCGCATCGACCGGCGCGTCCCCGCGGCCGGCCGCCGCACCCGGCATACCCTTCCCCGGTGCCCGACCGCTATGGCTCCGACGTGCTCTCCACCGACTGGCGCAAGCCCCCTCGCGGGCGCGCGACGGAGGTGGAGGCCGTGACCGGTCTGGTCGTCGAGGACGTGGAGACCGGCTGGTGCGGGGCGGTCGTCCGGGTCGAGAAGGCCGGCGGCATGCGGGTCGTCCACCTCGAGGACCGGCGGGGCCGCACCAAGGGCTTCCCGCTCGGCCCAGGCTTCCTGCTCGACGGCGCCCCGGTCGTCCTGACTCCCCCGACCGCGGCGGCGCGGGCCCAGCTCGCCGCGGCGAAGCAGGCCTCGTCGCGCACGGCCTCGGGGTCGCGCGCCGTCGAGGGCGTGCGCGCCAAGGTGGCGAGCGGGTCGCGGATCTTCGTCGAGGGCCGGCACGACGCCGAGCTCGTCGAGAAGGTGTGGGGCGAGGACCTGCGCATCGAGGGCGTCGTCGTCGAGATGCTCGACGGCGTCGACGACCTCTCCGCCGCCATCCGGGACTTCTCCCCCGGCCCCGGCCGCCGGATGGGCGTCCTCGTCGACCACCTCGTGCCGGGCACCAAGGAGCACCGGGTCGTGGAGGAGGCGCGCCGCCTGCAGCCGTATGCCGCACACGTGCGGGTCCTGGGCCACCCGTACGTCGACGTGTGGCAGAGCGTGCGACCCGAGCGGCTCGGGCTCGACGCCTGGCCGGTCATCCCCCGCGGGACCTCGTGGAAGCACGGCATCTGCGCCCACCTCGGCTGGGCGCACGACAGCCAGGCCGACATCGCCCGGGCGTGGAAGCAGATCCTCGGCACGGTCCGCACGTACGCCGACCTCGAGCCGACCCTGCTGGCCAGCGTCGAGGAGCTCATCGACTTCGTGACCGAGCCCGGGCACTGACGTCGGGGGCGCTCCTCGGGGGCGGTGGCCGCGGTCGCCGCTCAGGGTCGGCCCTGACGCTGCCCTGAGCGCACCCCGAAACCGGGACGATCCGTGGCTCCCGTGCGCTTCACTGGGTGAAGGCACCATCCACGGAGGAGAGACATGACCGCCTCACCGCAGTACCCGCAGCAACCCGCACAGCCCATGTCGCAGCAGGAGGAGAAGACCTGGGCCACCCTGACCCACGTCATCTCCGGCGTGGCCATGGTCGTCAGCGCCGGCACCCTCGGCTTCGTCGCCAGCCTGGTCATCTACCTCGTCTACCGCGACCGCGGCCCGTTCGTCCGGGCGCACGCCGCGAACGCGGTGAACGTGCAGCTGACGGCCCTCATCGGCCTCATCGTCTCGGGCGTCCTGATGATCGTGCTGATCGGCTTCGTCCTGTACCCGATCGTGGTCGTCGCCGCGGTCGTCATCCACGCGATCGCCGCCATGCGCGCCAACAACGGCGAGTGGTACGACCCGCCGTTCACCATCCGCTTCGTCAAGTGAGCCGGCCCGGGCGCACGCCCGAGTCCTAGCGCAGGCCGAGGAGCCGTCGCACGACGGTGTCGGCCAGCAGGCGGCCCTGCCTCGTCAGCACCACGCGCTGGCGGCGCAGGGCCGCTGCCCCGTCCACCAGCCCGTCGGCGATGAGACCCGCCACGGCGGTGCGGCCCTCGTCGTGCAGGTCGGCGAGGGGCAGGCCGTCGACGAGCCGCACCCCGAGCAGGACGCGCTCGTCGTAGCGCTGCTCGGCGGTCAGCGTCTCCCGGCCGTGGGCCGGGCTGACGCCGTCGGCGACCCGGCCGGCATACGCGGTCGGGTGCTTGACGTTCCACCAGCGCACGCCGCCGACGTGGCTGTGCGCGCCCGGGCCGACGCCCCACCAGTTGCCGTCGTCCCAGTAGCCCTCGTTGTGGCGGCATCGGGCGTCCAGGCGGCTCGCCCAGTTGCTCACCTCGTACCAGTCGTAGCCTGCCGCGGAGAGCACCTCGTCGGCGAGCTCGTACTTCACGGCCTCGTCGTCGTCCTCGGGCGCGGCGACCTCCCCGCGGCGGACCTGGGCGGCGAGCCGGGTGCCGTCCTCGACCACGAGGGCGTAGGCCGACACGTGGTCCGGATGCAGCGCGACGACGGCGTCCAGGCTGGTGCGCCAGTCCGCCAGGCTCTCCCCCGGCGTTCCGTAGATCAGGTCGAGGCTGACCTGCAGGCCCGCGGCGCGCGCCGCCTCGACGGCCCGGGCGACGTTGGCCGGGTCGTGGGTGCGGTCGAGGGTGTGCAGGACGTGCGGCACGGCCGACTGCATCCCGAGCGAGACGCGGGTGAAGCCGGCGTCGGCGAGGACGGCGAGCGACTCCGGCGTCACCGAGTCGGGGTTGGCCTCGGTGGTCACCTCCGCATCGTCGGCGAGCCCCCACTGCTCCCGTATGCCGTGCAGCATCCGGGCGAGGTCCGTCGCCGCGAGCATGGTGGGCGTGCCGCCGCCCACGAAGACGGTCCCGACCGCGGGGGCGTCCGCTCCGAGGACCTCGCCCGCGAGCGCCAGCTCCTTGAGCGCGGCGTCGGCGAAGGTGGAGACGCCGGCCCCGTCCGTGCCGAGCTCGAGCAGCGTGTAGGTGTTGAAGTCGCAGTAGCCGCAGCGCACGCGGCAGAACGGGACGTGCAGGTAGACCCCGAACGGCCGCTGCGCGAGGGTCGCGAGCGAGGCCTCCGGCAGCCGCCCGTCGGGCGGCGCGGGGTCGCCGTCGGGCAGGGCGCTGGGCATGGGCACCATTGTCTCAGGGCCTCCGGCACCCCTGCGCCGAGGCCGCCCGCGGCGCCACGCGGGTCCTCGTCCCACCCGTCACAGCCTGTCCGGCGTGTCCCGGCGACACGCCGGAGGCCGTCGAAAAAGGCCCTCCCACCTGCGGGAAAGCCCTTGTGGAGCCGCGGTCCGGCGACTAGACATGGTCGTGCGCCCCCACCTCGGTGGGAGCGCCGACCCGGACCTCGGTCCGAGTCGTCGAGGGCCTCGGAAACTCATACTTTCCGAGGCCCTCACCCTTTCCCGGCGCCCCGCAACCTCCTCGACACCGACGCCACCTAGAGTCGGTCGGGTGAGCACTCCCGGCTGGATCGACCTCGACGGCGTCGTGAACATGCGCGACGTCGGCGGACTCCCCACGACCGACGGCGGCACCGTCGCCAGCGGCAGGCTGCTGCGCTCGGACAACCTGCAGGACCTCAGCGACGCCGACGTCCGGCACCTCGTCGAACAGGTGGGCGTCACCGACATCGTCGACCTGCGCAGCGACGTCGAGGTGCGGATCGAGGGGCCCGGACCGCTGCAGGTCCGCGAGCTCGCGACCCACCACCGGCACTCGCTCTTCCGCGACGACGAGGTGGAGGTCAGCGCCGAGGACGCCCTGGTCCTGCCGTGGTCGAAGTCGGCCCGCACCGAGCGCCCGAAGCCGCCGCGGCGCGACGACGACTACTGGGCGAGCCACTACCTGGGCTACCTGGCTGACCGTCCCGACTCGGTGCTCGGCGCCCTCCAGGTCGTGGCCGAGAGCCGCGGCGCCACGATCGTGCACTGCGCCGCGGGCAAGGACCGCACCGGCACGGTGGTCGGCCTCGCCCTCTCCGTGGCCGGCGTCTCGGACGAGGACGTCGTCGCCGACTACGTCGCCACCGGCGAGCGGATCGAGGCGATCGTCGCGCGCCTCATGGCGCGGCCGGCATACGAGGAGGTGCTCCGGGACCAGCCGATGAGCCACCACCTGCCGCGGCCGGAGACGATGCAGCGCATCCTGGCGGTGCTCGCCGAGCGCCACGGCGGCGCAGCCGGTTGGCTGCTCGAGAACGGCTGGAGCCAGGACCAGGTCGCCCAGCTGCGCGGCCGCCTGCGCGACTGACATCAGGCCGGCGGCGGGACCCGCTCATCGGGCTTGTCCGTCACCCAGAGGCGGATGACGCCCTCGACGACGGTCGTGCCGTCGGACCGGGTGCCGCGCACCCGGACCGGCAGGTCGGTGTCACCCTCCCGCGCCCAGTCGGCCGGGTCGGTCTCGGCGACGCAGGTGATGTCGGACGTGGCCTTCGCCGTGTAGGCGACGTCCATGCCCTTGGGGATCCAGCGGCGGGTGGACGGGATGCTCGCCTCGGCCAGTGCACCCATCGCCGCCTCGAGGCCGTTGCAGATCGCGATGACGTGCACGGTGCCGAGGTGGTTGTGCACCCGCCGGCGCTTGCGGACCGTCAGCACGGCGCGGTTCGGCTCCAGGCTCACGAACCGCGGCCGGGCCGAGCGGAAGTAGGGCGCCGCCTGCTCGAAGACGAGCGAGAACAGCCGGGTCCCCTGGGGGTATGCCGCGAGCCGGCGGTAGAGGGCGTACGTGTCGACCATGCCGGCGATGCTACCGGCCGGTAACCCCTACTTCTTGGACTTCTCGGTGTCGCTGGACAGGGCCGCGATGAAGGCCTCCGGCGGGACCTCGACGGTGCCGATGCTCTTCATCCGCTTCTTGCCGGCCTTCTGCTTCTCGAGCAGCTTGCGCTTGCGACTGATGTCACCGCCGTAGCACTTGGCGAGCACGTCCTTGCGGATGGCGCGGATGTTCTCGCGGGCGATGATCCGGGCCCCGATGGCGGCCTGGATCGGCACCTCGAACTGCTGGCGCGGGATGAGGTCCTTGAGCTTGCTGGCCATCATGACGCCGTACGCGTAGGCCTTGTCCTTGTGGACGATCGCCGAGAACGCGTCGACGGTCTCGCCCTGCAGGAGGATGTCGACCTTGACGAGGTCGGCCTCCTGCTCGCCGTCGGGTTCGTAGTCGAGCGAGGCGTACCCGCGCGTGCGCGACTTGAGCTGGTCGAAGAAGTCGAAGACGATCTCGGCCAGCGGGAGGGTGTAGCGCATCTCGACGCGGTCCTCGGACAGGTAGTCCATCCCGCGCAGGCTGCCCCGCTTCTGCTGGCAGAGCTCCATGATCGCGCCGATGAACTCGCTCGGCGCGAGGATCGTGGCCCGCACGACGGGCTCGGTCACCGAGGCGACCTTGCCGTAGGGGAACTCGCTGGGGTTGGTGACGACGATCTCCCTGCCGTCGTCCATCGTCACGTCGTAGACGACGTTGGGCAGGGTCGAGATCAGGTCGAGGTTGAACTCGCGCTCGAGCCGCTCGCGGACGATCTCGAGGTGCAGCATGCCGAGGAAGCCGATGCGGAAGCCGAAGCCCAGCGCCGCCGAGGTCTCCGGCTCGTAGACGAGCGCCGCGTCGTTGAGCTTGAGCTTGTCGAGGGCGTCGCGCAGGTCGGGGTAGTCCGACCCGTCGATCGGGTACAGCCCCGAGAACACCATCGGCTTGGGGTCGCGGTAGCCGCCGAGGGCGTCGGTCGCGGGCTTGGACTGGTTCGTCACCGTGTCGCCGACGCGGGACTGCCGCACGTCCTTGACGCCGGTGATGAGGTAGCCGACCTCGCCGACGCCGAGACCCTTGGAGGGCACCGGCTCGGGGCTGATGACGCCGATCTCGAGCAGCTCGTGCGTGGCCCGCGTCGACATCATCTGGATCCGCTCGCGCGGGATGAGGTGCCCGTCGACGACGCGGACGTAGGTCACGACGCCGCGGTAGGTGTCGTAGACCGAGTCGAAGATCATGGCCCGGGCCGGGGCGTCGGCCACGCCGACGGGGGCAGGGAGCTGCCGCACGATCTCGTCCAGGAGCGGCTCGACGCCGACGCCGGTCTTGCCCGACACCTTGAGGCAGTCCTCGGGCTCGCACCCGATGAGCCCGGCCAGCTCCTCGGCATACTTCTCCGGCTGCGCGGCGGGGAGGTCGATCTTGTTGAGGACCGGGATGATCGTGAGGTCGTTCTCCATGGCGAGGTAGAGGTTCGCCAGGGTCTGCGCCTCGATCCCCTGTGCCGCGTCGACGAGCAGGACCGCGCCCTCGCACGCCGCCAGGGACCGCGACACCTCGTAGGTGAAGTCGACGTGCCCGGGGGTGTCGATCATGTTGAGCGCGTAAGTGGTGCCGTCGAGCTCCCACGGCATGCGGACGGCCTGCGACTTGATCGTGATGCCGCGCTCGCGCTCGATGTCCATCCGGTCGAGGTACTGGGCGCGCATGGCCCGCTCGTCGACGACGCCGGTCATCTGCAGCATCCGGTCGGCCAGCGTCGACTTGCCGTGGTCGATGTGGGCGATGATGCAGAAGTTCCGGATCAGCTCCGGCGGCGTCGCGGCAGGCTGCAGCGCGGTGCGGGCCAGGGGGGACACGGGTGCTTCGAACCTCACGAGGACGTCGGGCGGACGGATCGGTCCATCCTCCCATGCGCCCGGGTGTGCCGGTGACGCACCACCGGGCCTGCCGTCCCCGACGGGTCGCCTGCGCCCCGCAGTGCGGGACCTCGGCGCCGTGGGTCAGGCCGAGCGCGCCGTGGTCCGGCGGTCCAGGGCGAGCGACCACAGGGCGATGCCGACGCCGAGGACGGCGAGCATCGCCCCGACCCGCGAGGGCCACTCGTAGCCGAGGCCCGCGGCGAGCACGATCGAGCCGAGCCAGGCGCCGAGGGCGTTGGCGATGTTGAGGGTGGAGTGGTTGAGCGCGGCGGCGAGCGCCTGGCCCTCGTGCGCGACGTCCATCAGGCGGGTCTGCAGCATCGGCACGAGCACGCTCGGCAGCAGTCCGAGCAGGAAGACCGCCACGAGCGCGAGCACCTGGGACGCCTGCACGGCCGGGCCGAACAGGGCGAGCATGACGGCGATCGTCACGAGCGAGACGGTGATCCCCCGGAGGAGCCCGAACCGCGCCACCGGCCCGGACAGCATGGCGCCTGCCGTCATGCCGACGCCGTAGAGCGCCAGGATGACCGGCACGGTCGCGCTCGAGAAGCCACCGAGGTCGGTCATGGTCGGGGCGATGAAGGAGAACGTCGCGAACATGCCACCGAAGCCCACGGTCCCGATGCCGAGGGCGAGCCACACCTGCGGCCGCCTGAGCGCGGACAGCTCCGAGCGCACGGACACCCCGCCGTCGGCCGGGCAGAACGGCACCCAGCGCCACACCGCCAGCACGGTGACGAGCGCGATCACGCTCACCGCGGCATACGGCCACTGCCACCCGTAGGCCTGGCCGAGGCGCGTCGTGAGCGGGACGCCCACGATGTTCGCCACGGTGAGCCCGGCGATCATCATCGACACCGCCCACGTGCGGCGGTGCGTGGGGACGAGCGAGGCGGCGACGAGCGAGCCGACGCCGAAGTACGCGCCGTGCGGCAGGCCGGAGAGGAAGCGGGCGACCATGAGCAGCCCGTAGCTGCCCGCGAGCGCCGAGAGCCCGTTGGCCACGGCGAATGCGAGCATCAGCCAGAGCAGCAGGGTCTTGCGCGGCAGCTTCGAGCCCAGGGTCGCCAGCACCGGCGCACCGACGACCACGCCGGCGGCGTACGCCGACACGACGTGCCCGGCGGTCGGGATGTCGATGCCGACTCCGTCGGCCACCTGCGGAAGCAGACCCATCGTCACGAACTCGGTGGTGCCGATGGCGAACCCGCCCACCGCCAGCGCCAGCAGGGCGAGCCGCATGTGCGCCGGCCGGACCTCGGGACCGACGGGGTCGAGCGGGTCGGCGACGGGCACGGCGGTCTGGGCGTCGGTCACCCGAGGTCCAACGGGTCGGCCTGCGCGTCGCATTCCCACAGGGTCGGGGTGACGGCCCCGGGCGCGCAGGGGCGTCCACGGGATGCGGAGGAACCCGACATACGATCGGGGCGACCGCGCACAGATCGAGGGGACCATGGCCGAGCAGACCCAGTACGCACCCCCCGTCGGCCCGACCGGACCGATGGGTCCGATGTTCCCGCCGGGGTACCGCAGGGGCGTCCGCACCCACCTGCGCCACCCCCTCGAGAACCTCTGCCTCGTCCTGGTGCTGCTCGGGTCGGTGCTCGTGTGGTCGTTCGCGGGGTACGAGGTCGCGTCGGCGGTCGTCGAGCGCCGCCAGCCCGACCCGTACGCCGTCTTCTTCCTCGCCGCCCCCGTCATCGTCTACTTCGCGCGTGGGCAGCTCTACGCCCAGCTGCGGCTCAGCGGCGTCAAGATCACCCCCACGCAGTACCCGCAGGCGTACCAGATGCTGGTCGAGGCCGCGGCCCACCACGGCCTGGCCAAGCTGCCGGACGCCTACGTCGTCCTCGGCAACGGCATGATCAACGCCGCCGCGTCCGGGCACGGGTTCCGCAAGTTCACCTTCGTCTACAGCGACCTGTTCGAGATCGGCGGCGAGGCCCGCAACCCCGACGCGCTGCGGTTCATCATCGGCCACGAGGTCGGCCACATCGCGGCGGGCCACACGAGCTACTGGCGGCTGCTGGGGATCAGCGGTGCGTCGTGGATCCCGTTCCTCGGCTCGACCCTGTCGCGCAGCCAGGAGTACACCGCCGACAACTTCGGCTACGCGATGGTCCCGCAGGGCAGCGCCGCCGCCATGGCGACCCTCGCCGCCGGCAAGTACCTCAACCGCACCGTCGACGTGAACGCCCTGGCCGACCGCGCGACCACCGAGACCGGCTTCTTCGTGTGGTGGGTCAACGCGCTCGCGTCCCACCCCGTGCTCGTCTGGCGCTCGCACGCGCTGCGCGACCGCCGCCGCCCCGGCCGCCTCCTGTGGCGGCCCAAGGACCGCGGCTGACCGGCCGGGCCACCGGTCTCGCGTAGCGTGCCCGCATGCGCGGACTCCTGCAGCGACTTCTCGGACGGGCCCACCCCCAGCACCGAAGGGGCGGCCCGGGACCGGCCGCCGGGGTGCCCGGGCAGGCGGCCCGTCGTCGGGCAGCCACCACCACCGGGGGGCGCGCCTACCCGGGCGACTTCACCGGCACGCCGCGGCTGTCCTACTCCCCCACCCCGGACGGACAGCCCGACCCGGGCGAGGTCGTGTGGACGTGGGTGCCCTACGAGGAGGACCACAGCCAGGGCAAGGACCGCCCCGTCCTGGTCGTCGGCCGCGACGGCACGTGGCTGCTGGGCCTCATGCTGACCAGCAAGGACCACGACCGGGACGCCGCCGACGAGGCGCGGTGGGGTCGGCAGTGGGTCGACATCGGCGTGGGGGCGTGGGACCGCCAGCGTCGCCCGAGCGAGGTCAGGGTGGACCGGGTGCTTCGTGTCGACCCTGCCGCGGTGCGGCGCGAGGGGGCCGTGCTCGACCGGGCGCGCTTCGAGCAGGTCGCCCACGCGGTCCGCGACGCCCATCGCTGATCGGCGGTCGGGAGGGACGTCGCCTGGGCCCGCCAGGCGCCGGGTACGACGAGGGGCCGGTCACCGTGACGGTGACCTGTCTCTTATACACATCTGACGC
>NZ_JBHUYG010000117.1:0-12458 GCF_042668795.1 Pedococcus sp. NPDC057267
AAGGCACGAAGCCAGTCAGTCGAAGGGTCACGCCCGCGGCCACCAGCGACAGCCCAGCACCATAAGGCTGCGACGGGAATCCTCACAGTCAGTCGTCGTCGCCGTGGCCGTCCGTCGCGGGCACCACGCAGGCGTCGCCGACGAAGGCGCCCGCGAACGACGGGGCGCCGAGCGCGTTGGCCGCGTCCGAGGTGAGCGTCAGGCCGGCCGGGACCCCCGCGCAGGCCGGGGCGGCGCCGTTGACGGGCTGGACCGCACCCAGCGCGAAGATCTTGACGCGGGAGGGAAGCTTCTTCCCGTTGAGCCGGGTGACGGCCGTCAGGTAGCCGGTGTTGGTGTCGACGTCGAACTTCGTGATCTTCAGGTCACCACCACCGACAGGGGTGAACTCCAGCCCACCCACGTGCGAGATGACGCCACCCTTGATCCGCGTGATGGGGAACGACACCTGCGCCACGCCGCCCGGCGCGGACAGCATGCCCGGGGTCACGGTACGGACCTTGAGGGTGTCGACGAGGGTGGGCACCAGGGCCGGGTTCAGCACGACGGTCGTGGTCCCGTTGCCCTGCTGGTCCCCGGTGGTGGAGGCGGAGGCAGGGGTTGCGACCGCGGTGGCGAGCGCGAGGGCGCCGGCGGCGGCGAGACCGGCGGCGGTGCGGGTGCGGAGCATGAGAGGGTCCTTTCGTTGGGCTGCGGCGTACCCTGAACGTTGCACAGGACCTGACGTTGCGCAATCTTTAGTAGAGGGATGAGGTGGATGGGGCCGACGGGGACGGAGGGACGCCACTCGATCGGCGACGTCGCCGAGCTGACCGGTGTCGCGCCGGGCACCCTGAGGGCCTGGGAGACGCGGTACGGCGTCGTGAGCCCCAGCAGGACCTCGACCGCGTACCGCTCCTACAGCGATGACGACGTCGAGGTCGTCCGCCGGATGCGCGTGCTCGTGGACTCGGGCATCCCGGCCCGGCGGGCGGCAAGGATGGCCGGGGAGGCGTCGCCGGTCACCGCGCAGGAGTCGCCGGGAGGCCCCGTCGCCCCCGGGACACCCGCGACGGCGGGTTCGCCGCTGGCCGACCACGGGACGCTGACGAGGGTCGCCGCGCGGTTCGACCCCGTGGCCCTGCAGCAGGCCCTCGACGAGGCGTTCTCGCTCGCGTCGGTCGACCGTGTCATCGACGACTGGCTCATGCCCTCCCTCGGTGTGCTGGGCGCGGCGTGGGAGGCGGGCGACGTGGACGTGGCGGGGGAGCACTTCGTCTCCTCGGCGGTGATGCGCCGGCTGGCCGCGCTCTTCGAGGCCTCGGGGGCGCAGGGTCCCCGGGTCCTGGTCGGCCTCCCGCCCGGGAGCCGGCACGAGCTGCCGGTGCTGGCCTTCGCCGTGTGCCTGCTCCGGGCGGGCCTGGACGTGCTGTACCTCGGCCCGGACGTGCCCCTGGACAGCTGGCCCGCGGTGGTCCGGGCCAGTGCGCCCCGCGCGGTCGTCATCTCGGCTGCGCACTCCCGGGACGTCGAGGCCGCGAGCTCGACCGCCGAGGTGCTGCACGACGCCGGGGTGCCGGTGGTCTACGTCGGGGGACACGCCGCAGGTGACGTCACCGGCGCCACCCCGCTGCCCGCACGGCTGTCGTCCGCTGCCCAGCTGGTCCGGTCAGCGTTGCGCTGAGCCCGGCCCCCCGGGTTGCGATGTTTGAGCTCCCGGACCGGTGGGAAGGGACCGGGGGTCGCGGCCCGCGGCGGACCCCTCCCCCGGGCCACCCCCGTCGGGGCCGCGGCCCGAGGTCTGCGGCCTGCGCGAATCCTCGACCGGGGACTACGGGGTCGTGGCCTGCGGCGCCGCCGTGGAACCACCCGCGGCGGCGCCGTCAGCCCCTCGGCCGCCGCGCGGTCGTGTGGCCCGGTCGCGCGGCTCGGCCGAGCGGCCGAGGACAGGCGCCGCGGTGAGGGGGTGGCGGCGCCTGCCCGGCCCGGCACCACGGCCCGCCCGCCCCCCGGCAGTCAGCGGACCGTGGCGCATCCGTGGTCCTGCCTCAGAGGCCCAGGCCGGTGAGCAGGCGGTTCAGCAGGACCGAGAGGCCGGTCAGCGAGCCGTTGCCGTCCAGCAGACCCGCCACGGCGCACAGCAGGTTGCCGAGGAGGTTGCCGGCACCCGGGACCGCGGTGACGGCGAGGTTCACCGGCGCGAGGTCGACGACCAGGCCGAGCAGGTCGAGGTGGATGGCCCCGAGGTCCAGCGTCAGGATCGAGCACCCGTTCGGGGTCGCGAGGCTCTGGATCGGGGCGGTGAACTGGGTGCCGCCCGCCGGGATGCCGGTGCCGCTGATGGTGCCGCTCAGCATGAGGACGCCGTTGACGACGCTGGTCGACAGGTTGCTCAGCTGCCCGGTGAAGGCCGTGCCGTCTGCGAGCGTGCCGGTCACCGGGAGCGTGGTCGCCGCAGGGGCGACGGCCGCGGGCGCCTGGGGTGCAGGCGCGGCGTTCGCCGCCGCGGCAGGGACGAGGCCCAGTGCCCCGGCGAGGACGACGGCGGTGCTGGTTCCGACGAGCTTGGTTCGTAGCATCATGCGGGTCTCACTCCTCGTGCTCGGAAGCCCATCGTGTGGGCCGTACGGGGGTGATGAGTCCGTGCGTGGCGCCGCGTGACGCGGGGGTCCGGCCCCGACCTCAGGCGAGGGACGCGCAGCCCTGCGGCAGATCGACCCCGCTCGCCCGCGTCATGCGTCGGCGGGATCGGCGTCCGACGCCCCGGCCTGCTGGCGAGCCGGAGCCGCGCTGCTGGCCCGCTGCACGAGGTCGACCGTGGCCAGCACCTCGAGGAGGAACTCCGACGCCGCCGTGGCGATGCCGCGCACGTCCCCGCCGGGGGACTGCTCGAGCACCTCGGTGAGCACCGCGTGGTGCACGTGGGCCAGGTCGAGCACGCTGACCCCGTCCTCGACGGCGCGGTGGCCGAGGTCGTACCCTGCCGCGAGCGCCGCCTCGCTGCGGCGCGGCAGGTACCGCAGGAACGCCGCGCGGTAGTCGCGGGCCAGCGCCTCGGCATGCACCGCGCTCACGCCCCGTCGTCGCGCACGGCGGTGGGCACGGGCCGCCCGGTGGCCTCGGCGAGGTAGGCCAGGCCCTCCTCGAGGTCGAGGGCGGTCGGGACGTTGCCCGTGCCCATGCCGAGCTGGACCATGGCGAACGCCACGTCCGGCTGGATCCCGACGATCACGGTGACCGCGCCGCGCAGCCGTGCCATCTCGGCGATGGTGCGCAGGGTCCGGGCGCCGAAGCTGTCGAGCACGTCCAGTGCGGCCACGTCGATGATGACGCCGCGGGACCGGTGCTCCCCGATCGCCGCGATCAGGTCGGAGCGGAACCGGAGCATCTCGGTGTCGTCCAGGGCAGTGTGGATCGACGCGACCAGGGTGTGTCCCTGTCGCAGGATCGAGACGAGTGCCGGTCCGGAGCTCACGAGCCCGTTGCCACGTCCTTTCGCGTCACGGTGTACCCGAGCAGCCGCTCGGCCTCCTCGAGGCCTCCCTGGAGGTCACCGATGGTGTTCATCTTGCTGAGGTCGACGCCGAGCGTCACGAGCGTCTGCGCGATCGTCGGCGACAGCCCCGTGATGATGACGCTCGCACCCATGAGCCGTGACGCGTCGACCGTCTGCACGAGGTGGTTCGCCACGGTGTGGTCCACGTCGGGTGCGCCGGTGATGTCGATGACGACGACCTTGGCGCGGTGGGTGCGTATGCCGGCCAGCAGCTGCTCGGTGAGCTGCCGGGCCCGCTGTTGGTCCAGGACGCCGATGATGGGCAGGATCAGCAGCCGCTCGCGCACGGGGAGGACCGGCGTCGACAGCTCGCGGATGGCGTCCTGCTGCTGGCGGATGACGCGCTCGCGCTCCTCCACGAAGCTCACCGCCACCGTGTTGGCGATGCGGTTCGCAGCGGGCTCGTAGGCGTCGAGGACCGAGTTGAGCAGGCCGAAGTCGCGCTGGTACTTCTCGAACAGCGACCGGGCCAGCACGTCGCGCAGGAGGAGCACGATGCCGACGACCTCGTGCGTCTCGACGCCCCGGGGGATGATCCGCTCGGACAGGTCGCGGGCGTAGTGCTGCAACGCCTCCACGCTGCCCGTCTCGAGCACCTCGACGTAGTTGTCGTAGACCGACGTGGTCTCGGCCGCCATCTCCTGCGGGGTCATCGCCTCGAGGAGGTGGGCCTCGCGGATCCGTGACGCCCACTCGTCGCGCAGCTTCGCACGGTGCTCGCGCAGGTGGGCGACGAGCTGCGGCAGCAGCTGCGTGCCGTCCCCGTGCTGGCCACCCCCGCTGAGCTGCCGGTCGTCGTCCTGCAGGGCCTGCCCGGTGTCCCTCTCGGTGTCCATCGTCATCCTCTCTCGAACCACTTGGTCATGCTCACGGTCGTGCCCCGGCCCGGCTCGCTGGCGATGCTGAACTCGTCCATCAAACGGCGCGCCCCCGGCAGCCCCAGGCCGAGGCCGTCGTAGGTGCTGTACCCGTCGGTCAGGGCCTGCTGGACGTCCCTGATCCCCGGGCCGGTGTCCCGGGCCACCACCCGGATGCCGCGCCGGGGCGAGTCGAGCAGCTCGACGACGATCTCGCCGCCGTCGGTGAACCGGACGATGTTGCGGGCGATCTCCGAGACCGCCGTGGCGAGCACCGTGAGGTCGGACCCCGTGAAGCCCGCCCGGGCGGCGAGCTCGCGTGCCGCCTGACGTGCCGCGACGACGTCGGGGTCGGCGCCGATCGGCACGCGCACCTCGTCGTCGCGGGCCGGTCCCCGCCCGAGCAGGGGCTGGCTCAGCCGCGAGCACAGCTCGCACTCCAGGAGGTGCCGGGCCGCGTCGACCTCGCGCTGCCGGCGGCGGTCCGCCCCGGACAGGGCGAGCAGGACCGGCCGGCACTGCTCCGTCGGTGGCTCGGTGTGCTCGAGGGCCAGCAGGTACTCCACCCGCAGCCGCGCCCGGGTGCGCTTCAGCTGCGCCGCCACTGCGCCCGCCGTGGAGCCGGACTCCTCGGCCAGGCTGTGCGTGTCCTGGCCGGAGACCTCGTGGGCCAGCAGGACCTGGCGCTCGCGGGCGGTGAGCCGCTCGAGTGCGACGCTGACGGCCTCCTGCTCCTCGGAGGCGACGACGAGCTCGTCGGGGGCGTCGGGCTCGGTGGGGTCGTGGACGCGGTGCCGGTTGCGGGCGGCGCGGTCGTCCTGGCGCCACATCGACGCGACCACGTTGCGTGCGGTGGCGATGGCGTACGGCTCGAGCATCCCCGGCTCGATCCGGTCCTCGGCGGCCAGGACGCGGACGAGGACCTCCTGGACGAGGTCGTCCGCCTGCGGGTGCGCTCCCACCCGGGCCCGGACGATCCGGCGCACCATCGGGATGAGGCCCGCGACGTCGCCCGCGCGTCCCTCGTCCTGCGGCGGCGGTGCCGCCTCGGCCGTGGCCACGTGGTGACCCTACGCTCCTGCGCGGAACTCGCACGCCCGTTGACCTGCGGTTTCGCCTCCCACGCGGGTGGGCGGACCTCCCTTGCGGTCCACCGCGCGCCGGGCGAGCGGTCGGCCTCAGCCGAAGAGGGTGCCCTCGCTGATCGCCTCGGCGTCGGCCCGCAGGCTGCGCTCGTCGACGACGAAGCCCTCGGCCACACGGTCGGCGATGCCGGCCCGCAGCGCGGCATACACCTCATCGGAGGGCACTCCCGCCATGGTGTCGCGCACCTCGCGCAGCACCGCCCGCAGCGTCGCGTTCGCGGCGTCGAGCCGGGCGACGTCCTCGTCCTCGAGCATCATCGGCGCGCTGCCGGGGGCGAACTCGATGCGCGTCACGGGAGCCCGGTCAGACCCAGCTCGGGAACCACATGCGCAGCGACCACTGGCTCTGCGGGATGACCTGCGCGGTGTAGATCGGCCAGAAGAACGCGAACAGCGCCAGCGTCAGCAGGCAGTAGGCGCCCACGACGTAGAGGCCGACCTCGCGCCGGCGCCAGGAGTCGGTGCGCCGGCCGAGGACGAGGCCGAGGACGAACACCACGCCGAAGATGATCCACGGCTCGAAGGCCACCGTGTAGAAGGAGTAGATCGTCCGCTCCTCCAGGCCGAACCACGGCAGGTAGCCGCCGGCCAGCCCGGCGAGGATCGCGCCGGCCCGCCAGTCGCGGTGGAACAGCCAGTAGAACAGCAGGACCACGATCGCGACGGCACCCAGCCACCAGACCGAGACGGTCCCGATGGAGGTGATCGCCTTGCTGCACTGGGCGACCACGCAGCCGTCCTGACCCTGCTTGGGCCCCTCGTAGAAGAACGACGTCGGCCGGCCCTGGACGACCCACGACCACGGGTTGGTCTTGTACGGGTGGTTGTCGTGCAGGTTGACGTGGAAGGTGTAGATCTCCTGGTGGTACTGCCACAGCGAGCGCAGTGCCGGCGGCATCCACTGCACGCCCTGGCCCGGGTTCTGCACGGCCCACTGCCGGTCGTAGCCGCTCGGGGAGCGGAACCAGCCGACCCAGGACGCGAGGTACGTCGCCACCGCCGTCCCGCACATGACGACGGCGGCGTAGAGGCCGTCGCGCACGACCGCACCGGTGAACCAGTGCCGCACCCCGGCGGCCCGGCGGGCCCCCAGGTCCCAGAACACCGTCATCAACCCGAAGGCGGCGAGGAAGAACAGGCCGGACCACTTGGTGCCGGCGCACAGGCCCAGGCTGATGCCGGCGACCCAGCGCCACGGCCGCCACCTGAGCCACGGTCCCTGGCCGGTCGCCAGCTCGCGCACCGACATGGCTGCGACCTTCTCGGCGAGGATCTCGCGCGTGCGGTCGCGGTCGATGAGCAGTGCGCAGAACGCCGCCAGTGCCCAGAACATGACGATGAGGTCGAGCAGCCCGGTGCGCGACTGCACGAAGTGGTGGCCCTCGAAGGCCACGAGGAACGCCGCGATCGTCCCCAGCAGCGAGGACCCGAACAGCCGCCGCGCCGCGCGCCCGACCATGAGGATCGACAGCGTCCCCAGCACGCAGACCGAGAACCGCCAGCCCCACGACGAGGTCTGCCCGAACAGCTGCTCGCCCACGGCGATGATCCACTTGCCCACCGGCGGGTGGACGACGAGGTCGCCCTGCGTGCCGAAGACGTCCGGCGTGCCGTTGGTGAAGAGCTCGTCCGGCTTCTTGATCGTGTCGGGCACCCGCATCTCGACGCCGTAGTCGAGCATCGAGACGCCCTGCTTGACGTAGTACGTCTCGTCGAAGACCAGCTGGTGGGGCCGGTCGAGCGACCAGAACCGCAGGATGCCGCCCACGACGGCGAAGAACAACGGCCCGAGCCACCCCCACAGGGTGTCCGTGGGCCGGAACCCGAGCAGGCGGGATCGCAGCTGGTCCACCCGGGTCATGCGCGTCATCGTATGCAACGGTCCCGGTCCGCCCCTGACAGGATGGCCGGGTGAGCCCCGAACCCGGCGTCCTCGTCCTCGCCGCCACGCCGATCGGCGACCCCCGGGACGCCGCGCCGCGGCTGGCCCAGGAGCTCGTGGGGGCCGATGTCGTCGCAGCCGAGGACACGCGCCGGCTGCGCCGCCTGTGCGCCGAGCTCGGCGTGTCGCCCGGCGGATCGGTCCTGAGCTACCACGAGCACAACGAGGCGTCCCGGACGCCGGAGCTGGTCCAGCGGCTCCTGGCCGGCGAGCGGGTGGTCGTCGTCACCGACGCCGGTATGCCGTCCGTGTCCGACCCGGGGTACCGGCTCGTGGGTGCGGCCGTGGCGGCCGGGGTGCGGGTCACGTGCGTGCCCGGGCCCAGTGCTGTGCTCATGGCGCTCGCGGTGTCGGGGCTGCCGGTCGACCGGTTCTGCTTCGAGGGGTTCCTGCCGCGCAAGGCGGGGGAGCGCGGCCGCGCCCTCGCGGGCCTCGCCGACGAGCGGCGCACGATGGTGTTCTTCGAGGCGCCGCACCGGATCGACGCGACGCTGGCGGCGATGGCCGAGGCGTTCGGCGCCGACCGGCCGGCCGCGGTCTGTCGCGAGCTCACCAAGACCTACGAGGAGGTCCGCCGCGGCGGCCTCGCGGAGCTCGCCGAGTGGGCGGCCGAGGGCGTCCGCGGCGAGATCACCGTCGTCGTCGGCGGCGCGACCGCGGCGGCGACCAGCGTCGAGGAGGCGCTGCCCGGCATACGGGCCCGCGTGGAGGCGGGCGAACGGCTCAAGGACGTCTGCGCCGAGGTGGCCGCGGCGACCGGCCTGTCGAAGAAGGCGCTCTACGACGCCGCCGTCAGGTGAGGAAGCTCAGGTGGTTCTTCAGCAGGGCGTAGCCGACGAAGGCCACCACGTCGAGCAGGGTGTGCGCGACGACGAGCGGGCCGACCCTCCGGGTGCGGGTGTAGACGAACCCGAAGAGCAGCCCCATGACGAGGTTGCCGACGAAGCCGCCGAAGCCCTGGTAGAGGTGGTACGACCCGCGCACCACGGCTGACACGAGCATCACCGCCGGCAGCGACCACCCCGCCCGCAGCCACCGCGTGTAGAGGTAGCCGATCATGACGACCTCCTCGAGCACCGCGTTCTGCGCGGCGGCGAGGACGAGCACGGGGACCGTCCACCAGTGGTCCGACAGGTTCGCCGCGGCCACGGTGGTGTTGAAGCCCAGCGCCTTCGCCGCGGCATACAGGCCCAGACCGGGTATGCCGACGACGGCGGCGAGCGCCGCACCGCGCCACAGGTCGCGCGTGGGCTGGCGCAGGTCGAAGCCGATGGCGTACCGGGCGTCCTCGCGGTCGCGGGTGAGCAGGTGGAGGGCGAGGACGACGGGCACGAGCGCGACGACGATGCCGACGAGCTGGTAGGTGAGGTCGAGCCACGGCCGGTCCGGGGTCACCGAGGAGTTCATGGCGGTCGTCTGCTGGTTGAGCGCCTTGTGCTGGGTCAGCTTGTCGACGAGCGACAGCAGCGACCACACGGCCGAGGCGCCGAGGCTGACCCCCAGGACGAGCACGGTCTCGGTGACGAGCGTCCGCGGCCTCGCGCGGGTCCCTGCAGCGTCCACGGTCACAGCGGGAGGGTAACCCGGGGAAATCCGGTGGACCCGGGCGCGGCCGCCTGTCTACCGTTGCCGCCGTGGACCTCTCCTGAGCAGCCGAGCCCCTGACCCCGCGCGCGGGGCCCTCCTCGACCCCAGGATGTGCATGTCCACCACCCTCACCGTCCACGACATCGACGTGGCCTTCGGCGCCCGCCCGCTCTTCTCCGGCCTCGACCTCGTCGTCGCCGACGGGGACGTCACCGCGGTCGTCGGCCCCAACGGCTCCGGCAAGTCGACCCTGCTGCGCGTGCTCGTCGGCGAGCTGCCGGTCGAGCGCGGCAGCGTCCGCCTCGCGCCCGGCGACGCGACGATCGCCTGGCTGCCGCAGGTGCTGCCCGACGCCACCGAGACGCTCCTGGCGTACGCGCGCCGCCGCACCGGCGTCGCCGACGCGGACCGCGAGCTCCAGGAGGCGGCCGCCGCGATGGCGACCGGCGAGGCGGGCTCCGCCGACCGGTATGCCGTGGCGCTGGAGCGCTGGCTCGCCCTCGGGGCCGCGGACCTCGACGAGCGCCTGCCGGAGGTCGCCGAGCGCGTCGGCCTCGCGGTCGACCCGGGCCTTGCCCTCGGCAGCCTGTCCGGCGGGCAGGCGGCGCGGGCGTCGCTGGTGGCCGTGCTGCTCAGCCGGTACGACGTGCTGCTGCTGGACGAGCCGACCAACAACCTCGACCGCCGCGGGACGGAGCTGGTGACCGACTTCGTGCTGGGTCACGACGGCCCGGTGCTGGTCGCGAGCCACGACCGCGCCTTCCTCGACGACGTCGCGACCGACGTCCTCGAGCTCGACCTGCACCAGCAGCGGGTGAACCGGTATGCCGGCGGCTGGAGCGACTACGTCCGCCAGCGCGACCTCGCCCGCCGCCAGACCTGGCAGGAGTACGAGGAGTACGCGGGCGCCCGCGACGGGCTGCTCGCCCAGGCGCGCCAGCGGCAGGGCTGGGCCGACCGGGGACGGGCCTCCGTCACGCGGGCCACGGTGACCCGCAGCGAGGCGGACAAGTTCATCCGCGAGAAGAACCGGGCCCGGGCCGACCGCCAGCTGGCGAAGGCGGCACGGGCCACCCGGGCGGTCGATCGGCTCGACGTCGTCGAGCAGCCGCGCAAGGAGTGGCAGCTGCGCTACGCCCTCACCGAGGGCCCGCCGTCGTCGGACGTGGTCGCGAGCCTGACCGGAGCGGTGGTCGAGCGCGGGGGCTTCCGCCTCGGGCCGGTCGACGTGTCGCTCGGGCGCGGCGACCGGGTCGCCGTCACGGGGGACAACGGCAGCGGCAAGACGACGTTGCTGTCTGCGCTGTTCGGGGCGCTGCCGCTCACAGCGGGGCGGCAGAGCCTCGGGACGCGGGTGCAGCTGGGGGTGCTCGACCAGGGCCGCTCGCTGCTCGACGGCGACGCGAGCGTCGTCGACGTGGTGCGGGCCGCCCTCGGTCCCGACCGGCGGACCGGGCGTGAGCGGGAGCCGGGGGAGGTCCGCACGCTGCTGGCGAAGTTTGGGCTGGGGCCGCAGCACGTCGCCCGACCCTCGCGCAGCCTGTCGATGGGGGAGCGGACGCGGGCGCTCATGGCGGTCTTCCAGGGTCGCGAGGTCAACACCGTGGTGCTTGACGAGCCGACGAACCACCTCGACGTGGTCGCGATCGAGCAGCTGCAGGAGGCGCTGGTGGCGTTCACGGGCACGCTCGTCGTGGTCAGCCACGACCTCGAGCTGGTCGAGTCGCTCGACCCGACCCACCGCTGGCTGGTCGCCGGCGGCGAGGTCGGCGTCGAGGCCCTCTGACCGGGCTCAGGAGGGGAGGGCGGGTCCCCGGCGGCGCCGCCGCCAGCGGCGGACCCGGAGCCAGAGCCAGACGAGCAGCCACGCGAGGGCGACCAGCACGACGACCACCAGGACCGGCAGGAACACGGCGACGAGGCTGATGCCGACCGACGCGCCGTCCTCCACGGTCGAGACGACCGGTGCCCCGAAGCCCAGGGTACCGGCGTTGATCGCCGGCCGGGCGGCCATCTTGCCGGTGTGCACCAGGCCGGAGACGAGGATGCCGAGGATGACGCCCACGAACGGGTGGTCGGCCATCCAGGTGGAGTGGTCGAGGTCGGAGGCGGCCGACGTCGCGGCGAAGACGAGTCCGCCCATGCTGGGCCGGATGAAGGTCTGGACCGCGTCGTTGACCGAGTCCACCGCCGGGACCTTGTCGAGCACCACCTCGGCGAGCAGGAGCACGGCGCCGATACCGATGGCCCACCACGACTCGATCCAGGCGTAGGACTGCGGCAGCGTGATCACGTCCGTGAAGCGGGCGACGAGGGCCACGAGCAGGAACGGGATGTAGGCGTTGAGCCCGGCGGCGGCCGAGAGCCCGGCGCCGGTGAGTGCGGCGATCATGCGGAGACCTCCCGTGGGCGCGTCGCGCCCGATGCGGACATGTCTACTCGACGCGGGTCCCGGGCGCCCGGTTCCGGCACCGGGGGGCGACCGGCGCGGGGAAACGGCACCAACGCGACCTTTGCGGAGACATGCCGCGGCAAACGTCAAGAAATCGTCAAACCCGCCACCGGCCGGGCCCCTGCTCGCCATGCTGGGTGCGTCCTGACGGACCACGACCCCTGAGCGGTCCTCTGCGGGCGGCGCGCGCCGGCTCCTGCCCGATCCAGCTCGACCCTTACCACGCAGTTCGGAGGATTCGTCATGCAGTTCAGCAAGCGCGGCGTCGCAGTGGCCGCCGCAGCAGTCGTCGGCATCGGGGCGACGGGGGGTACCGCGTGGGCGGCCGGCCTCATCCCGGGCGCCGACGGCGTCATCCACGCCTGTTACAACACGACCAACGGCAACGTGAGGGTGGTGCCGGAGGGCCAGAAGTGCCGCACGCACGAGAAGGTGCTGGCGTTCAACCAGACCGGCCCCCAGGGGCCGGCCGGGCCGCAGGGGCCCGCGGGGCCGCAGGGCCCGGCCGGACCGCAGGGCCCTACGGGTCCGCAGGGACCCGCAGGACCCGCCGGGGCCACGGGGGCGACCGGGCCGCAGGGTCCCGCGGGCAAGGACGCCCCGAAGACGTTCGCCGGTGAGTTCCTCGGTTCCACCGGGGCGATCTGGTCCGGGACCGGCGCGTTCACGGTCACGCACAACGGGCCGGGGAACTGGTCGATCACCATCCCGGCGGGAACGTTCCCCTCGGGAGCGGGTGTCGGCAACGGCTGCCCCATCCCGATGGTGCAGGCGCTCGTCCCGGGCGGCCAGATGGTCATCGACCAGAACCTGTGCGGACCCCTCACGGGTGACGGCAGCGTCCGGCTCGACGTGCACAGCGCGGACGGCAGCGACAACCACTACGTGAGCTTTGTGGTGACCGCGGTCGGCTGACCCACGACCCGACTCGGGGCCGCGT